>JBIILY010000208.1:0-3432 GCA_044338225.1 Chitinophagales bacterium | reverse complement strand
TTTACCAATCCATCCTACCCCACTTTTTTGAGCCCAAGTGCGTTCTAGAATAGGCCCACTATCTACAAACCCTCGAGCAATAATCGTGGTGCCCAGCTCATTTTCAATCCATTTTATGATTTGATTTAGTTTTTTTTTCAATACCTTGTGATAATCTTTTCCATAGGCATATTTGGCTATTTTATATCTATTTTCCGTCCATTCTTTTTCGGGAAAATAGCTGTGGGAAAGACTAATAACTGATTTTGTACCGGGAAGTAGATTTTTGGGATTGATGCGCATATCAAAATGATTTTCCATATATTTCATTTCGCCATGAAGACCTTGCGCTAGCCATTTTTCAAGATTTCGAGCTTCTGTGGTTAATTCTTCTGCTTTTGAAACTCCAAAATCCTGAAATCCAATACTGTAAGTATACTCTTTTAACTTATTGGTAAATAAGGTTTTATCTTTTTTCAAATCAACGAAATATTATTTTTTTGAGCCTAATGTTTTTTTGACTTCATAATAAAGATCTTTATCCTTCAAATCTTTCGATTCAAGCCATTCCAAGAGTTTTTTAGTATCTTGAGATAGGTGCTGCCTATAATTCAAAATTTTTGGAATATTAGTTTGAATTTTATATCTAAAAAAAATCATTTCAATATCATCTGGATGTTCTTGTAGATATTTTTCTACCATTTCTTTCCCTATATTAAAATGCTTGATTTTATTAAATGGATTCAAAACATGCTTAGAATACACAACCCTTACAACCCCTTTTTTTCCAATATGAAAATAAGGATGAGTAATCATTTTCTCACATTCTGATTTATCATGAATGGCTTTATCTAGCTGCAAACGATACATTCTCAATGTATCCAAATTAGCGGAAACACGAGTATAGATAGAAAAAAACAGAATACTTAATACAAATAATCTCATGGTGATGCAAATTTAAGGTTTTACATCCAATTGAGTTTAAATTTCAAATAGGCCTTTGCAAGTAAAATACATTTTTCAAAATTTGAAACACGGATTCGCTGTTGCATAATATCTTTTGCTGCTACGTTCTTAATTTTCACAAGCAATTGATAATAATATATATACGCTACATATACACCTAATTTAGAATTACTCGGCAATGATTTTATACCCTGTAAAGATTCATAAAATTCTTGTTCAATATCTGCTTCAATTTCTAATTTTTCTGCTTCTGTAATTTTTTCACCTTTTACATTTGGAAAATATACACGCCCCAATTTTTCTATATCCGCTTTACAATCTCTTAAAAAATTGATTTTTTGAAACGCCGATCCCAATTTTTGAGCCATTGGTTTCAATTTTTGATAATCCGACTCTACGCCATTTGTAAAAACTTTGAGACACATCAATCCCACCACTTCCGCGCTCCCAAAGATATACTCTTTATATAAGGAATCGGAATAATCCATTTTTTTCAAATCCATTTCCATACTATGCAAAAAAGCTTCTATCAAATCATGATCGATATTGTATTGTATTACAACAAATTGAAACGAATTTAAAATAGGATTTAGGCTTATTTTTTGTTCTATAGACTCGTATGTATCTTTTTTAAATTCAAAAAGTAATTTTTCTTTGTCAAAATCATGAAAAGAGTCTACAATTTCATCTGCAAATCTTACAAATCCATAAATGGCATATATCGCTTCATGAATTTCTTTTTGCAAAAAATGAATACCAATGGAAAAACTCGTGCTATAACTTTTTGTAGTTAATTCACTGATTTTAAATGATAATAAGTCAAATTTATGTTTCAATTTTTTATTTTAAGTATTATTTATAAATGTTTCATCAATTCTGTAGCGGCTATTTTTCCTGAAATTATCGAAGGAGGAACACCCGGCCCCGGAACCGTCAACTGTCCTGTATAAAATAAGTTTTTTATTTTATTATTTTTCAATCTTGGCTTAAAAAATGCTGTTTGGAACAAAGTATTCGCTAATCCATAGGCATTACCTTTATATGAGTTATAGTCTGCCACAAAGTCATTTTTACAATAATCTCTTTTGTATACTATTGAGTCACGGATGGTCATACCACAATATGTTTCCAAGCGCGTCATAATTTTGTCAAAATATAAATCACGAAGTGCTTGTGTATCTTCAAGGCCTGCGGCAATAGGAATAAGTATAAATAAATTTTCGCTTCCTTCTGGAGCTACACTTGGATCGGTTTTGGAAGGACAACATACATAATATAGAGGATCTGTAGGCCATTTTGGCGTAGTATATATTTCATGTGAATGTTGCTCAAAATCACTGTCAAAAAAGAGATTGTGATGTTGTAGTTTATCAATTTTTTTATTAATTCCCAGATAAAAAAGTAAAGAGGAAGGCGCAAAAACTTTCTTTTCCCAATAAGATTCATCATAATTTTGAATACTTGTAGGAATCAATTTGGATTCGGTATGATGATAATCAGCAGACGAAATAACACCATCAAATGCTTGGAATTCGCCATTTGATACAATACCCTTTGCCTTTCCATTTTCAAATTCAATGGATTCTACAGGGGCATTGCATCTAAATTGAACGCCTAATTGACTAGCTATTTTCTCAAATGCCGATACAATTAAATGCATACCACCTTGTGGATAAAAAGTACCTTGTTTCAAAGCAGCATAATTCATAATACTATATAAAGCAGGAATTTTATCGGCCATAGCACCAAGAAATAAAACGGGAAACTCCATCAACTTCAATAATTTTTCTTCTTTGAAGTATTTAGATAAACTTTTTCTCAATGGTATAAAAAAGTCCACATTCCATATTTCTTTAAGAATTTGAGCACTGATGTATTCCAATACAGAGTATGAAGGCTTAAATACTATACTATTCATACTAATAGCGTATTTTTGTGCAGCTTCATTAATAAATGCTTCTAATTTCTGAGCACTTCCTTCTTCTAAAGATTCAAAAGTTTGTTTTATTTTTTCAAAATCGGCATGAACTTCCAGTACTTCATCTTGAGCATAAATAATTTGAAAACCAGGATCTAACTTTAATAATTCATAAAAATCAGAGGTCTTATATCCAAAATCATTATAAAAATTTTCAAAAACATCGGGCATCCAATACCAACTGGGTCCCATATCAAATATGAACCCTTCCGCTTCAAATTTTCTTGCACGACCTCCAATTGTACTATTTTTTTCGAACACAACCACCTCATTTCCAGCCTTTGCTAGATAACAAGCTGCCGATATTCCAGAAAATCCACTTCCAATTATTGCTATTTTTTTCACTTGCTTAAAAATTATTGTACGCAATAATACAATTTTTTAGATATTCTATCGAATAATATTTCATAATTTAACATAAATTTTAAATTAGGTTAATTTTATTATGAATTTTTAATATGTTAAAAAATGTTTAAAACTTTTTATTTTTAACTAATTTCAAGACCAAT
>JBIILY010000206.1:0-3450 GCA_044338225.1 Chitinophagales bacterium | reverse complement strand
GTTCGTCCTTGATTACCTCCATCGCCATCATAGTCTTCAAATTTGAATTCCGCTACAGATCCATCGGGTGCAGTAAGGCTATATTTAAAAACAGTAATCGTTTCATGGTCGTGAGCATGCACATGATCTTTTTTACATGACATGAGTATCAAAATAAAGACAAGAAGTATAGATGTAATTTTTATCATTTTTTTAAATTTTAAAAAGTTAATTTTGTGCAAAGATATAAAAAATTTTTTTAAATGCAACATTGTTGCATTATAATTAAAAATCATGACTAAATATAGAAATACAATATATCAAGAATTAGTTTTAGAACATTTGACAAAAGCGGGTGTGGCACTATCGCATGCAGAAATACAAAAAATGATGGATGGAAGTATTAATAGAGTTACGATATATAGAATACTAGATCGTTTTGAATCAAAAGGTATTTTACATAAAATCATTGATGGAGAAGGCATAGCAAAATATGCTCTGTGTAAAGATTGTAAATCTACCAAGTCTGTTCACAATCACAATCATATACATTTTAATTGCACTCAATGTTTTGAAGTCAGTTGTATAGAGAACAGTCCACTTCATTTCGAATTACCCGAGAAATATCATGTAGAAAAAATTAATTTTAATGTAATGGGTATTTGTCCTAAATGTACTATCAAGGATTAATTTTGGTAGACTGCCAGTGAATTAATTTCCAACTGTGTTTTTTCTTTTTATTGATACTTGTAAAACGAATTTCTACTTCAAACGGAGTGCCTTTATACATTCCTTTTACCAATAAATCTCCCGTACCTACAGCTATTTTCCCAAACAATTTATAACTACTATTTTTAAATTCATAATAAGTATATTCGATATTTTTGGATTCAATACTTTGAAGAAAAGTGCTATAATTATGGACTTCTCCATTAGAATGTATATAAAATAAAGAACTATCTAGAAAAATAGATAATTTTTTGATATCCCCTTTGACCATGTAGTCAAATCGTTTTTTCTCAATCGTTTCCAGATTAATTTTTTTAACAATCTTGGATTGCGCTATTGCAAAATTTGCAATAAGACACAACAAAACAATAATAATTTTATCTTTTTTCATCTTTTACAGATTATTGTCATTTATCATACCTGCTCCTACCGTTACATTTGTAGCTTCATCGATAAGGATAAAACTACCTGTATTTCTATTTTTTGTATAACTGTCAAAATAAAGTGGCTTGGTCGTTCTTAGCAAAACCCTTCCAATTTCATTCATTTTAAGTTCGGTTTGATCTTGAATTCTACTGAGATTATTTATATCCATTTTATACTTCACTTCTTTTACTATTGCACGTACCTCATTAGTATTATGCTTCAATACAAATTTTTGTCCCAATGCAATAGGCTTATCCCCCATCCAACAAATCATAGCATCTATATCTTGCGCATGTTTGGGAACATTGTTTTCTCGCACAATCATATCCCCTCGAGATACATCGATATCATCTTCCAACAAAATACTACAACTCATAGGTACAAAGGCTTCGGCCAATTCTTTTTCACCAAAGTGAATATCCTTTATTTTACTAGTAAACCCCGAAGGCAATACCGTTATTTTATCTCCTTTTCTCAAAATGCCTCCCTGCATACGTCCCGAATAAGCTCTATAATCGTGAAAAGTGTCATTTTGGGGACGAATTACATGCTGCACCGAAAATCGAGCATCGATAAAATTATAGTCATTAGCAATATGAATATTTTCAAGCAAATACATGAGTGTAGTACCTTCATACCAATACATATTTTCAGATTTATTCACAATATTATCGCCTTTAAGAGCCGAAATAGGAATGAAATGAAAATCTTTTATATCTAATTTAGATGCAAATTCTTTGAATTCTTTTTTGATTTGATCAAAAACTTCTTCCCTATAATCTACCAAGTCCATTTTATTGATACAAATCGCTAAATGAGGAATACCGAGCAAGGAAGCAATTAAAGAATGTCTTTTTGTTTGTTCTACAATACCTTTACGAGCATCGATAAGAATAATAGCTAGATTGGCGGTAGATGCTCCCGTAACCATATTTCTTGTATATTGAATATGTCCTGGGGTGTCCGCTATTATAAACTTTCTTTTGGGTGTAGCAAAATATCGATACGCCACATCTATGGTAATGCCTTGTTCTAGCTCCGCTTTGAGTCCATCGGTAAAATAAGCCAAATTTAAAGTATCTTCACCTTTTCGTTCGCTCGTTTTTTTAATGGCGTCTATCTGATCTTGAAAAAGCGCTTTAGAATCATACAATAGTCGACCTATCAATGTACTTTTTCCATCATCTACACTTCCTGCAGTAGTAAAACGCAGGAGTTCCATGTCTAAATATTTTTCGCTATTAAAAGTATCTGATTGCATATTTAATTTTGGTTCTTTGATATTATAGTTTCACTTCTCTTCGCTGACTTTGTGATACAAACATGAATACAAAGATAAAATAAAGAGAAAGCGCAAGAATGGTGCTAAATAGCGCTTTAATGATTATATAAAAAATATTGTAAAATTGTCCAATTTCCGTAAAAAAATAGACTAAGTGAAAGATAAATAAGGTGATAAACAAATATCGAGCAATGAAATTTTTGCCTTGTAACGTAATGGAAAGCGTAGCATCTTCATCCATTCTATTGTGCATAATTTTCAAAACATAAGGTTTGATAAAAGCAATAAGCACCGTAGCAAAAATACCAACTCCTAGAGTAAAACTAAAAGCATCCACTATAAAAGCATATATAAAAGCTATAATTAACAAATAAATATTAGAAATAGCTCTCGGATATAAAATGATAAAAATTGGAAATAGCTTAGGATTAAAAAGTCCAAAAAAATTGATATTATTCACAAATAATATTTGTGTAAAAAATAAAAAAAACGCAGTGAATATAATATTCGAAATCTTATTTTTCATTACTCTTGTTTGGTGGTTTGCATGGCGGTATCTATGACGCGCTCCATCTGTTTCAACTCTTTGTACTGATTATTTTTAATCACATAAACATACTCCAATTTAGAAAAATCTGTATTTAATAAAATATTGATTTCCGCAAAATTACTCTCATTGTCCTCTATTTGATTCAATACTTTTCCAATAACGATACCCTCGGGATAAAAAGTAGAAAATCCACTTGTTTCAATAATTTCACCTTTTTTCAGTTTTACGTGTTTGGGGATATCCTCCAAGTAAGCTAGTCTAATGTCAGGCCCTTGCCATTTCAAGACACCTATTTGTCTAGAACTTTTGACTCTTGCACTAATATTGGCATCTTTATTCAAGAAAGACATAATACAAGCATAATTTTTAGACACTTGTATCACTACACCCACAGGACCATTGGGACCTATTACGCCCATATCCATTTCTATTCCCTGAAGACTTCCTTTATTAATAATGAGATAATTTCTTGAATTGGAAATGG
>JBIILY010000205.1:0-3451 GCA_044338225.1 Chitinophagales bacterium | reverse complement strand
GCAGGTGAGTCATACTTGCCAGCAATAGTTAAGAAAACGTATTGCCATAATTCAGATATAATCATACCGTTTAATGACTTTCACCCCGATTCAATATTATTAGAAAATTCAATTGAAGGAATTCATCCAAAAAGTATAGATTTGATGCAGGCCATTTGTTTGATAAATCATATTTCATTTGTATTGCAAAAAGATATCCCTACTTATGGAATGAATGTACCAGACCCTTACAAGGTGTTGAATTTCCATATTAAGTATTATTTGACTTCAGAAGTTGTCGACTTATTTAAATTGAGAAAGCTCTATGATTATTGCAGCTATAGTGGAAATGAGTATATAAGCAAAGAAGATTTGGAAAAGCAAATGAAACGTTTTGATACTTCAAAATGGACGTACTTGTATGAATATAAACGGTTAAAAGCGTATTTGGAAGCGTTGAATAGCGCTAAAGAGGCTCATATATTTGACTATTATTTTATAAACGAAAAAAAACAAGAAGAAAAATTATCTTCTAATTCAAAAAAAATCAAAGTTTATGTGTTTTGGGCAACTCCTTGTGGCAAAATTACTTGTTATCCTTATTTTGAAAAATTAATAGCTTGGAAGAATAAGTTAAAGAAAGTAGATTTTATCACTATTTCTTCCGAAACTACGCATAATGAATGGTTAATAGGCATCGCTCGTTGTTATCTAAAATCTTGGAAAAATTATAGAAACCCTAATGAAAGTATGGCTGCTATGGTTATCGATTATCAAATTCCAAATGTTTATCAGAGCTTTTTGGTTTTAGGAAAAAACAATGAAGAATTGCTCAAAACTTCAGATTATGAAGTGTTGGATGCTTTTTTGAAAAGCATTTAATGTAAACTAAAATTTAATAATAACCCCCTAATTAAACTTATCCAAATTATCAGTATTACCCGTACAATTTTCGCAAACAGTTACAAGCGAATTGGCACGTTGAAAATATTTCATAGTATGACCACATGTTGGACAAGAATGTGTATGAGCATCTATATTATACCTATCATTTTCCGTATCAAATATTTCTGTTCTTGTCCATGATTTTTGTACGCCAAATACGGATAAAACCGAACTCAATATCGTAGTTCGTAGGTTCATAATGCCGCTATACCACGCGCTATGTTCTATTTTTTGATAGGGAAAACGAAATATTGCATAAATTGTTTGCAAGAAAAAATCTTTTGGATACATATAAGGCAATCCAAACATTTTTGGCTTACTTGTATAAAAAGAGAGTGGCTTTAGATTAGGCAAAAATCCTGTCCCAAAAATCCAATCCCAAATAGCTAATTTGGTCGAATAATTTTTATAAAAAACCTCTTCATGATTGGCATGATGCCATTGGTGCATTTCGGGGCCATTGATTATGTATTGAAGTTTTCCGCTATTTACGTTTACATTGGCGTGAATCCACATACCCCATAGCGCGTCTATCATGGCTTTGATAGGATATACAAATGCTGCGGTTTTGGCATCTAATAAAAAGAAAATCGGCAAAAATTCTATAGTTTGATTGATAAGTATTTCCAAAAAATGACTTCTACTTCCTGCCAAAAAATCCACTTCTCTCACGCTATGATGCCCTTCATGTGTGCGCCATAGCCATTTATTATTGTGCTGGAGTCTATGAAACCAATAAATATAAAAGTCATGCGTCACAAAAAAGAACAAAATCAATAATCCAAAATTCCAATGACTCAAAATGCCCGTATCGCCTAGTCCCAGTTTAATTTTTAGCGGTAAAATGATACTCCCAAATATGATCATTCCCATTATTTTGCTTTGGATAATGGTGTACCATACCAAATCCATCCAAAAACCTCTTCTAAAAAGTTTGACATGAGGCGTATAAGGTCTGATTCGTTCCAATAAAATCATAAATATGGCCCACAATGGAATAATAATTCCAATCGTTTGGAGCAATTTTTCGGGGCCCATGTTTTCAAGAAAAGAAGGGATAGTAAGTGTCATTTATTATTATTTTGGATTTGACATTAAGATAAATTTGCGTTCCACGCCATTAAATTCATTTTTAACCGCTTGATCTTTGGAGTTGACAAGCGTCAATTTTATTGTATGTTCGCCCATTGCGAGTCCTTCCAATAATAGGGGAGCCCATATATCGGTATAGAATGTGTGCGTTTGGTCTATTTCTACTTTTACACGATAGCCGCCTTTTTTGAGTGTGCAGTTTACAAGATAAAAATCGATCATTATTTTCTCGGCATCTTTATCTACGTAGGTTCCTTTGGGTCTACTAAAAAAAAGATACGGTGCTGTCAAATCATAGATTTTTGTTGGCTTGCCCACATGAAATGTTTTTAATTGATATGCGCCTTTGTGTTTGAGGCTTTGGTGGTGCGAACGACTCAAAAATGCAAGCATCAAATGACTTCCCGAGGCTTCCGTCCATTTATTATAATTTTCATACAATGCCGTATACGGTTTGTTGTCTACAATAAAATGAATATGTTGCCCGTCCTTGCTATTAGCGCACATTCCAGTCAAATTATTATTGGAACTCGCTTTTAAGGTGTAATTTTTTACATCAAAAGTAGCCAACATTTCTTGAGTTCCTTTCTTGTTTTTCAAGACATTGCATTTCAGTCGAGCCTCTTTATACTCGTCGCTTTCAGCCACGGTAGAGACACGAATACTATCTTTTTCATACAAAAGAGTCTGTGCATTAGAATTTAAACAAAAAAAGAATAAAGTCAGTATAAAGAATTTTTTCATAACATAAATTTATATAAAATTAGTTAGTGGCTTGTTTTTTATTATTCATAATAGAAATTTCTCGTGCCAAATTTTTCGCTACATGCATAAAAGCATCATTCAATTCTATTTCATTATCATCCAATTCCGTTCCATTATCTGCACTTTCTCTTAGCTTTTCTTTTAAAGGTATTTCGCCCAAGAAGGGCACTTCGTACTCTGCGGCCAAAGCTCTTGCGCCGCCTTGCCCAAAGATATAATATTTCTTTTCGGGCATATCTTGTGGCACAAAATACGCCATGTTTTCTACCACGCCAGCCACAGGAATATCTACGCCTTGCACTCGGTACATCGACAACGCTTTGCGAGCATCGCTTATCGCTACTTGCTGTGGAGTAGATACAATGATAGAGCAGGTTACTTTCATCGTCTGCGCTATTGTCAATTGCACATCGCCCGTTCCTGGAGGCATGTCCAATATCAAATAATCCAAATCGCCCCAAATTACATCATTTATAAATTGCTTCAATGCTGATGTCACCATAGGTCCACGCCATACAATCGCTTGGCGTTCGTCTACCAAAAACCCAATAGATAACACTTTCATATTAGTATTGTATTCAATTGGTAGAATATACATTTTTCCTTTGATGTCACGCACTGAGGGTTTTTGATTTTTTAGCCCCAACATAATAGGAATCGATGGCCCATG
>JBIILY010000204.1:0-3466 GCA_044338225.1 Chitinophagales bacterium | reverse complement strand
ATAATTCTATATAAAATCAAAAGGGGTTTCAATTTTATTTTTCTTTACCAAATGATTTATTTGCACTTCCTTGGTTTCGTGATTGATATTCGCAACCGATTTCCCATCCGATTTTATATCTAATTTATTGATATTGATAAAAAACTGATTACCTTTCACTACATATTGTCCCGAAAAATTTTCTTTCTTGGTGGAATTAGGAATGTCAATAGTAGCATTGTATTTAAAACTATAGGAAATTAATTTTCCATATCGAACATGAAGCGACTCTAGAATTTTTGCTGCCTCAGCATCAACATTTTTTGACGCTATGGATTTTATCACTTTTGTTTTAGACTTTGGCTTGGTTTTCACCTGTGCATGCATCGAAATTTGTCCAAAAAACAATACTAAAATTAAAAAATACTTCATCTATTCAAAATCAAACAACAAATATAACTACCTTGAAATAGAAACGACTTTATAAAATTTTTATTTTATAAAAAATAGAAATTTGCCAAAATGAAACAAAATCGTTAAAAAGGACTTTCCTCCTCCGACTCGCTTAAATTTTCTTCATGCTGCTTTGAATAGGGCTCAATTTTCCATGCGCGTACTTCCGTATAATAGCGGCCATTGTGTTCTCTGCTTTCAATATCGATACTAGATTGGATGGCATCGCCTACATTGTATCTAAATTGAGCTACACCTTCGCCTCTTACCGACAAGCATACTTTGCGGGGAATTTTAGCAAACGTCTCCATTACAAACTCTCTTTTTCTCCACTTTCCATTAGAACTTTCACCTGATTGTTCATCAAAAATTTGAATAATTTTTCCTTGTAAATACATAACAATTAACTAGTTAATGAAACACAAATATAAACTTTTTTTTATTTAATTCAATATTTTTTAATATTTTATGCTAAATTTGCCATCTTTAAATATAAAAATCTATAATGAATAATTCGTATAATAAGTATGCACACCTACTCACCCATTATTGCCTTGAGGTTCAAAAAGGGGATAGAGTACTCCTCAAATCTACTTATTTGGCCGAACCCCTTTTGATTGAATTATTAAAAGAAATAACCAAAGCGGGCGGACATCCTGTATTGGATATAGAAATTCAAAAATACGAATCTTCGCTACTTTTGAACGCCGAAAAACATCAATTGGATTGGGTTAATCCTTCTACAAAATATTGGAACGACAATTTTGAATGCTTCTTATATATTCGTGCTCCTTTTGAACAAAAAGATACTACACCAATAGATCCAGCCAAAAGGCAAGCGGTAAAAGAAGCCCATAAAGAAATTCATAAAACCTATATGCAACGAACAGGCAACCGCAGTATGCGCCGTAGCTTGTGCCAATTTCCTACCATAGCCAGTGCCAAAGAAGCCGGAATGAGCTTGGAAGAATATGAAAAATTTGTTTTTGATGCCTGCAATTTATTTGATGAAAATCCATTGGCTACGTGGCAGAATTTTGGAAAAAATCAACAAAAAACCGTAGACTATCTCAATTCAAAATCAAAAATCCGATATGTAGGTTCAAATATTGACATTACTTTTAGCGTAAAAGACCGTTTGTGGATCAATTCTGATGGCAAAACCAATATGCCTAGTGGTGAAATTTATACCGCTCCTGTAGACGATAGTATGAATGGCTGGGTATTATTCACATTACCTTCCGTATATATGGGCGAACGAGTAGAAAATGTAAGATTGGAAATAAAAGATGGCTATATAGAAAGCTGGACCGCTACAATGGGAAAAGAATTTTTAGACAAAATTTTTGAAATTCCTGGTGCAAGACGTTTTGGCGAAGCGGCTATTGGTACTAATTATAAAATCCAACAGGCTACAAATAATATCCTTTTTGATGAAAAAATAGGTGGAACTATACACATAGCTATTGGCGATGCCTACAAACAATGTGGCGGCGTCAACGAAAGTTCTATCCACTGGGATATGATTACCGATATGACGGATGGCGAAATTTATGCCGACGATGAATTGTGCTACAAAAACGGTAAATTCATACTCTAATCATTTAATAAATATGACCTTAAATCAAGCATTTATCTTCAAAATCATCAAATTTGGCATCGTAGGATTCCTTGGATTTGTCATTGATTTTGGGCTTACTTATTTGTTTAAAGAAAAAATGAAAATGAATAAGTTTGTGGCGAATGCGTTAGGATTTACGATAAGCGCAATTGTCAATTTTACGGTAAATAGAATATGGACTTTTGATAATCACAATCCCGATTTGGCATTGCAGTTTGGAAAATTTATGGCCATAGCCAGTGTTGCATTAATGCTCAATAGTTGCATTATTTATATACTTAATAGTAAGCTTCGCATCAATTTCTATGTGAGCAAAATCATAGCAGTACTTTTTGTAATGTTTTACAATTTCATTATGAATTCGCTTTTCACCTTTGTCAAATAAGAATTTATGGCCCATATTGCACTCTATTTTGGTTCGTTCAATCCTATACATACAGGGCATTTGATCATTGCAGAATCCATATTGCTGCAAAAAGAGATAGACAAAGTATGGTTTGTGGTATCGCCTCAGAATCCATTCAAAAAAAGCCAAGGATTGCTCAATGAAACCAGTCGTTTTTTTCTAACACAACTTGCCGTAGAAAACAACGAACATTTTGGAGCTAGCAATATCGAATTTTCGCTTCCAAAGCCCAGCTACACAATAGATACGCTTACTTATTTGAAAGAAAAATACCCTACTCATACTTTTTCACTTCTTATGGGTGGCGACAATTTGGAGCATTTTGAAAAATGGAAAAACTATGAAACTATCCTAGAAAACTATAAAATATACGTATACAAAAGACCCGATGCATCCAATCAAAACCTTTTAAATCATCCCAATATTATTATTTTGGAGGTACCAATGATTGAAATTTCTTCTACACTGATACGTTCTCGTATTCAAAAAAAAGAATCGATACGTTATCTTGTTCCTGATGTGGTTAGGGAAGAAATTGAAAAAAGTGGTTTTTATAAATAAGGAACTTTTGTAACTAAAGTAACTAATAAATTAAAAAAATCATCTTACTTTTGTCGATAAATATAAACACATGAATCCATCAGAAGAAAAAGAACATGAATTGCGAGCGCAAGACGCTATGTGTATCAATGAAAGTGAGATTATAGAACCTTGGTACGCCAATCTGAAATACCTTTTGGTAGGTATTGCTTTTGGAATCATATTTGTAAAAGCCGAAATCATTAGCTGGTATAGAATTCAGGAAATGTTTCGTCTACAATCCTTTTTCATGTATGGAGTCATAGGAAGTGCGGTAATAGTTGGTGCTTTATCCGTATTTTTGATTAAAAAATTCGACATCAAAACCCTTTCAGGTGAGAAAATTGTATTTCATAACAAAGAATTCAATAAAGGTCAAATCATTGGAGGGCTTATATTTGGCTTTGGCTGGGCGATAACAGGTGCGT
>JBIILY010000203.1:0-3468 GCA_044338225.1 Chitinophagales bacterium | reverse complement strand
TCAGGGATTGACCCAAATTGAAGAGCCTTTGTATTGTTTGATGAATTCGGATATAGAAGTTACCGATCATTGGTTAGAGCCCATTTTAGAACAGTTTGAAACACAACCCCATTTAGGTGCTGCACAACCCAAAATTTTGGATTTGCGAAATAAAAAATTGTTTGAATATGCGGGCGGTAGTGGTGGATTCTATGATAGATTGGGCTATGCGGTATGCCGTGGTCGATATTTCGATCATGTGGAAGAAGACAAAGGACAGTACGATGATATGATTCCCATTTTTTGGGCAAGTGGTTGTTGTATTTTTATCCGCAAAGAGGTTTTTAGAGAAGTGGGCGGCTTTGATGGCGATTATTTTGCGCATCAAGAAGAAATAGACCTCTGCTGGCGGGTCAATAATTATGGATATACAGTGCTAAGTATTCCTCAATCAACGGTTTACCATTATGGTGGCGGTAGCCTTCCCTACGGAAGTTATTTCAAATCTTTTTTGAATTTTAGAAATTCGCTCTACAATCTTTTCAAAAATCTTACCGCCTTGCAATTATTGATTGTTTTGCCTATGCGACTCACATTGGATGGAATAGCGGCAATACATTCGGTAATGGTAACCAAAAAAATGGTGGTGCTCAAATCCATTTTCTTTGCGCATATCGATTTTTACAAACACCTACCCAAACTCATAGCCAAACGCAAAAAAATCCAGCACAAAGGCTATCCCAATGTCATTGTCAAAAAACATATTTTGATAGATTATTATTTGTTTAAGTGCAATAAATATAGTCAGTTGTAGATTTTGGACGTATTCCATTTCAATGTTAAAATAAAGAATCGGATCTTCCCGTTCGTCATTCTCGAAAATTTTTTCTTAATGAAAATGTAGCTAAGAAAAACAAATGTTACTGAAAAATTTATCTGAAATCTATTCAAAATTATAAAAGTCAAAGCTAACTGCAAAGAAATACAAAGAAGCCACAAAGTTCCGCAAAGCAAATGAATACCAACCGCTCGAATCGTCCCGTTCGTCATTTCAGAAAATTTTCACAAGTTGCTTTGTATTTTCGAATGAAATTAAAATGAAAATTTATCTGAAATCTATTCAAAATTATAAAAGTCAAAGCTAACCACAAAGAAATACAAAGAAGCCACAAAGTTCCACAAAGCAAATGAATACAAACCTCTCGAATCCCTTCGCCTCGGTTCGTGTCCTCACGAACCGAAAAGTAGAAAAAATTAAGAAAAGTACTTGAAATGAAAAATAAGGAATTAGAGAAAATAGTTCGTGAGAGTTAAAAGCATTAGAAAATAAGTAATTATGATATAAACATTAAAAATTTTACATAATAGTAAGTTCAGATTTCCCCCCACACATTCCCCTCTCCCAAAATAATTTGTTTATATTTGTACCAAATATTTTAGCCAACTATACATGACTTTAGAACAATACATTGACCAAGTCAACAAGCGATACCAACTAGGAAACGCAACCGAACACACGTTTCGTGGCGATTTGCAACAATTGATAGAATCGTTGGTTCCTACTATTATGGCTACGAATGAACCCAAAAGACAGAGTTGTGGTGCGCCCGATTATATCTTGACAAAGAAAGATAAATCGGATAGAAACAGCAGCGTGCCGGTAGGATATATCGAGGCTAAAGATATTGGCGATGGCGATATGCTAGGCGAGAAAAAATCGGGCAACAAAGAGCAGTTTGACCGATACAAAGCCTCTTTGTCCAACATTATTTTTACCGATTATCTCACATTTCACTTCTATCAAAATGCCAAACTCATCAAAAGCATTTCGATAGCCACCATTGAGAAAAATAAAATCATAGCACAACCGCAACATTTTGCAGAGTTTACGCTGTATATTCAGAATTTTTGCACCTTTGTGTCGCAGACTATTACTCAAAGTCAAGTTTTGGCTACACTTATGGCTACCAAGTCTCGACTTTTTGCCAACGCCATAGAACAGGCCATTCAGCAAGATATCGACCAAGAACAAAACACACAGCTCACGGGCATTTACAAAGCCTTTCAAGTGGCTTTGATTCAGGACATCGATGTCAAGCAGTTTAGCGACCTTTTTGCGCAGACGGTGACGTATGGATTTTTTGCGGCACGGTATCGAGATTACACCTTACAAGATTTTTCGAGAGAGGAAGCGTCGAGGCTCATTCCGCTGAGCAATCCATTTCTTCGCAAGTTGTTTTTATTTATTTCCAGTATCGACCTCGATGAACGTATATTGTGGATTGTAGAAGATCTGGTGTCTATTTTCTTGGCGTGCAATCTGCGCGATATTCTCAAGACTTATGGAAAATCTACCAAAATGGAGAATCCAATTATCCATTTCTATGAAGATTTCTTAGCCGAGTACGACCCCAAACTTCGCAAAGCACGTGGTGTATGGTATACGCCTCAGCCTGTAGTTAATTTTATTGTACGCGCGGTAGACGATGTTTTGAAGACCGAATTTGATTTGCCACAAGGACTTGCCGATACCAGCAAGACAAAAATAACTACTCCCAATCCCTCCAAAGGTGGGGAGACGACTCGTGAGGTGCACAAAGTTCAAATTCTAGACCCCGCCACAGGAACGGGCACTTTTTTGGCCGAAGTAGTTAAGCATATTCACAAGAAATTTGAAGGTCAAAAAGGAATATGGAATAGCTATGTAGAACAGCATCTAATCCCTAGGCTCAATGGTTTTGAGCTATTGATGGCGAGCTACGCTATGGCGCATCTGCAATTGGATATTTTGCTCTCCGAGCTCAGCAGTCCCAATCCCGAAGAGATTGAAATGCGAAAAAGCGAACAACGATTCAATATATTCTTGACCAATAGCTTGGAAGCGCCCAAACTGGAACAGCCCGATTTATTTACCGCACCCTTCATTACCGATGAAGCCCTCCAAGCCGACAAAGTCAAACGAGATACGCCCGTAATGTGTATCATTGGGAATCCGCCGTATAGTGGAATTTCTTCTAATAATGGCAAATGGATTTCAGATTTAATAGAAGATTATAAATATATTGATGGGGTTCATTTTAATGAACGTAAACATTGGCTGAATGATGACTATGTAAAATTCCTACGTTATGGTCAACACTTTATTGAAAAAAACGGAAGCGGCGTTTTGGCATTCATCAATCCCCACGGTTTCTTAGATAACCCAACGTTTAGAGGAATGCGTTGGAACTTGCTCAAAACCTACGATAAAATTTACACCATAGACTTACACGGCAATAGTAAGAAAAAAGAAACTGCCCCTGACGGAAGTGCTGATGCTAATGTATTTTATATTATGCAAGGTGTATCAATTAACATCTTTATAAAAACAGGAAAGAAAAAGCCAAAAGAATTGGGCAAGATATTTCATTTTGATTTATTAGGTAAACGTGAAATGAAATATGATTTTCTTTCCGAAAATTCATTGAGTTCAACTGATTTTAAAGAAAT
>JBIILY010000202.1:0-3479 GCA_044338225.1 Chitinophagales bacterium | reverse complement strand
TCGCTACAATGAGATGAATTCCAATAGCTCTAGCCAGCTGTGCCAGACGAGCAATAGGTAATTCCACTTCTTTGCCGGCAGTCATAATTAAATCGGCAAATTCATCTATTATTAATACAAAATAGGGTAGAAATTTATGTCCATTCAAAGGATTTAATTTTCGTGCAATAAATTTCTCATTGTATTCTTTGATATTTCTTACTTGCGCCTTTTTAAGCAAATCGTATCGATCATCCATTTCTATACATAATGAGTTCAAGGTATTCACTACTTTTCGTACATCGGTAATGATGGCATCTTCCTCATTGGGTAATTTTGCTAAATAATGTTTTTCAATAGTTGAATAAATACTTAGCTCCACTTTTTTGGGATCTACGAGTACAAATTTGAGTTCGGAAGGATGTTTTTTATATAATAAGGATATTAAAATAGAGTTAATCCCAACAGATTTCCCTTTTCCTGTAGCGCCCGCCATTAGCAAATGGGGCATTTTTGCTAAATCTGCCACAAAAACTTCATTAGAAATGTTTTTACCCAATGCCAAAGGCAATTCCATAGTAGAAGATTGGAATTTTTCGGATTGAATTACCGATTTCATACTCACAATTTGTTTATGAATATTTGGCACCTCAATCCCAATAGTACCTTTTCCTGGGATGGGTGCAATGATTCGGATGCCCAATGCTGCCAATGCTAGCGCGATATCATCTTCCAGATTTTTTATTTTGGAAATACGAACGCCTGCAGAAGGAGTAATTTCGTATAATGTTACAGTTGGACCTACCGTAGCTCTAATACTTGTAATCGTAATATTAAAGTCATTCAGTGTTTTAATGATTTGGTTTTTATTTTGTTCCAATTGATCTTTATCTATAATTGCTTTCCCACTACCATGATTTTCCATGAGTTCTATACTCGGAAATTGATATAAAGAAAGTTCTTTTCTAGGATCATACGGGGGCAAATTCTCAAAGCGTTCTTGTGTTAATTCATCAGCATTTTCTATCGTTCGCTCTTCTACTATTTCTATGACCTCAAAAGGTGTTTCATCCTCTAAAGTTTTTGTATGTTCAGGTTCATTATCATCAAAATCAAAATCTAGTTCAATGCTAGGAGCTACAATTTTTACTTCGGAAATAGATTCTTCTATTTCTTCATCTACTATATCAAACTGAATATTAGGTTGTGTTTTGTTTTTTTCGGGAGCTATTACAGGAGCTACTTCTATATGATCCATCTCAAATAAGGTGTCATAATGCTTCTTCGATTCTTCTTCATCCTGCTCTTCTATATTAGAGAAGTCTTCAAAAGTTTCTTTTTTAGATGATTTTTTTAAAATATTAGAAACATGAAACGTATTGATATCAAAATCATAGAAAAGCGTAATCGTTAACCATAAAAAAATACTTAATAAGATAAAAACTCCTATAAAACCTATATTTGGATATAAAAGTCCTTCTTTTCCCGCAATCAAATTGCCAAATCCGCCACCTAGTGGAATATTGATAAATTTAAGCAAATGAATTTGAAGTAATGAGGCAAAACTACAGCCAAATAAAAGTGTAAGTATGATAGAGCCTAAATTTTTTAGGATAGAAAAAATTTTTCTTTGGAAAATATAATTGATACTAATTATAAATAGAAAAAAGGGCACCAAGAAAGAAAATAATCCATATAATCCATCTACAAAAAAATACCCAAAAAACAAACCAATTTTGTTGATCCAATTTTGTGTTTGGTAGTAATCTATTTTTTTTATTTGGCTCCAGCCACCAATAGCCAAGCTTTGGTCGCTTCGAAAATAGATGATATAAGAAAATATACTAAAAAATAAAAGTAGCGAAATGGCTAGCAATACAAATCCAAAGACCTTGGAGCCTTTGTTTTTGTCAAAGAAAGATTGCATTTCATTATTAGACATAGCCTTATCGTTGATATTAATCTACAAAGATGCAAAAATATAAAGTGTTAAAATGAAAATGTTTTGAAGACAAAGCACAATTATTCTACAAAAATAGACACTATTTGCTAGGTTTGTAGTTTGCTGTTTTCAAGATTTCTTTTGGAGAATAAATCATCATTTCTTGAAGTGATGCATTCTTTTTGTCCATAAATTTCTTTACAATTTGCCAACCAATAAATGCGCCAACTTTTCCGGGACTTTCGCCCGACATGCCTGGCGTGGTAGGACCTTCTTCGGTATACCGTTTTACATCCATCACATCTATGCTATACAAAAGTTTGTTTTCTATAAAAAAAGTCCAAATATTATATTCGTTTTCACGACACCAATCCAATTGATTTTTTGAATATCCAATTTTGATTTCATCGGGTAAATCTTCACACACTTTATCTAAAAAATATAATTTTTTGCCCTCTTCTATCATGTTATAAATCACTTCATCATATCGAGTGGGGTCGGTATTGAGCAATGAATATTCTACAAGTATTACATTTCTAGAGATATAGCTAGGTTGATTCCACTCCAGCATATAGTTGTACCCTTCAAAAAGCCCTCTGTAAAACACAAAATCTTTCCCTAAAAAATTAAATAAGTTGATTCCAACAATGCTATCTGAATAGCTAAATGCGGGTGATGGATTTGCGCCATTTGGAGAAATAAAAAAAGTATATAAATGAGTCTTTTTTTTCTTTGGAAATTCTTTTTCCAAAATTTGATATGAAGCGCTTAACGATTTTTCAACTTTGGGTATTTCATTATCTAATCGCTTAGAAATAGTATCCATCATGGCTTTATACTCTCCTTTAAAAAACGGAGGAAAGAATTCTTTATAATAATGTAAACTATCGGGTTTGCTGGTTTGGCCAATTCCTAGAAGCTCTTCAATATAAAAGCTATAGAGGGCCCCATATTGCTTTTTCATTTTTGCATCCGATGTTTCAAATTGATTTTCATCAAATAAAAGTAATTGTTTGTCAAACCTATTAAATTTAATTTCCGTATTCGCTTTATCTTTGTTTTCAAGAAAATCACAAGATATTCCAAACGATAAAATGAGTATTAATAAACTAAAATTTTTCATTTCTTTAATATTTACAAGCGCAAAGATAAAACAAAAAAGCCGCTTCGTAATAAACGAAACGGCTTAAAAAAAAATTTATACAGATTAATCTCTTTGGATTTGTATGAATCCAGTTTTGGTTTTAGCAAACTCTTTGTCCAATTCAAAGATGTAGTAGTAAACACCGTCAGGAAGCTGTTCGTTATTGATTTGATGTACACCATTCCAATTATTTTTGTAGGTGCCTTCACTTCTCCACACGATATTACCCCAACGGTTGTAGATTGCAATTTTTAGATTTGGATATTTTGCAAAATAAGCTGTAGGAATCACAAAATTGTCATTTTTGCCATCGCCATTAGGAGTTATATAGTTAGGTAAGTCGCCTTGTGCTTTTACAATAGGAGCAATTGCAAAATCCGAAAAAGAGGTGAAGCTTGTTCTAGCTACTTCTTC
>JBIILY010000201.1:0-3481 GCA_044338225.1 Chitinophagales bacterium | reverse complement strand
AAATAATACCGATATTACTCAAAAAATTCTAAATGATACCAATACTCCCATTCCAAGATTATTGGTATTGGATAGAAAAAATGAAATCAAATGGATATGGGGACCCAGAACAGAAAATGCTGAAAATTTTCTACAAGACCTCAAATCAAAAGGAACTGACAAAATGGAACAGTTCAAATTGATGCAAGAATGGTATGTAAAAGACCATGCCCAATCTTTCCAAGAAGAATTTGAAAGCCATTTACATGAGATATTTTCGGGGTTGTAAAATTTGAGACTAGTAATTTGTGACTAGTAATTTGTGATTTGAAAATACTTACTTTTCTTTTTATAAATTTTAGTCTAGTATCTAACATCTTACATCTAAAATCTAAATCCTTAATAATACTTGATTCTTTTTTTCCAGTCGAATAAATAGAAATATCCCCAGCTAATAATGAGCAATACAAACCAATAGAAAATTTCGGATGTCCAAGCCAATGTAAGACTTCCTTGAAGAAGAATAATAGTAATATACATATACAAATAATAGATAACTATTGTTATGGTTTCAATGAACAAGGTTGTTTTTGAATTCCCCATTCCCAAAATACTATTAAAAGAGACATTGGCATAAGGAAGCAAAATAAATGACGCCAAAAGCATTAATAATGGATAATAGGCATCGTGAATCAAATACGTATCCTTTGTGAAAATATCAAAAATCTGATTTCTAAAAACATAAAACATCAATGAAAATGAAATCAGTAGCACGGAACTCAAACGGGCTATTTTGTGTATGGTTTTTGGGATCAAGTCTATAGCATGCGCGCCTACTAATTGTCCTACAAGTGTATTAGACGTATTGGCCAAACAAAATCCGGGGATAGCCATTATTGAAAACAATTGCTTCAAAATGATAGAAATAGCCAACGCTGCTGTCCCCATTCGTTCAATCAATGCAAAGAAATAAACCCACGACCCTAAACTGACAATATGTTGAATCCAAATAGGATACGCCAGTTTTATAATTTCAAAAATAGATTGATAATCAATTATTTTAAATATTGAATAAGTTTGATTGAAATTTGAATTTATCAATAAATAAATAATCAGAATTAAAAGACCTATAATTTCTGACAAAACAGTAGCCGTAGCACTTCCCTCAAATCCCATTTCTGTCATTCCCAGCTTACCAAATACAAGGGTATAATTCAAAAGTATATTGGACAAAGCCGCTGCAAATTGAGAAATTAATATAATTCGGGTATTTCCAATGCCAATAAATAGACTAGAAATAACCATTCCTAGCAATAAAAACGGAATTCCCAATGCTCTAATTTTGAACACACGCACCGACATTTCAAAAATAGTAGGATTTGAGATAATCCATTGAAGAAAAACCGAACTGAATAAATAAAGCAAGACAGCCAAAAATATAGAAACAGGAATGATAAAATATATTCCTTGAATTAAAACATCACCAATTTTAAGGTTATTTTTTGCACCGTAATGTTGTGAGATCATCACTTGAACCGAACGAGCACTCCCCCATCCTATCATAAATAGTAACAGCAATATCACACTACTAAATCCTACACTATCCATTTCGTGCTGCCCCAGCTGTCCCATAAAAGCAGTATCTACAACCGCTGAAATAGACTCACTAATGCCACCCAGCATTAACGGTAATGCAATAGCAAAAATAGACTTGTAAGAGGGGATTGTATTTAATTTCATTATTTTACACTAACAAAAATGGAGTGCAAATGTACATATTTTTATTTCAGAATATGTTGAATAAAACTAATTTAATAAAAACTGATTAATGCCAATTATTTTTCTCTGGCTAAAGCCAATTGCTATTATTAAATGTTCTCTGGCTAAAGCCAGATGCTATTGAATTTAATTTAATTACTCTCTCAGGTTAAAACCTGAGACAATTGAATAAAAATTAAATTTCTAATTTCAAATCACTAATTACTAATTACTTCATCAACGTCAACGGTCCTTTATACTCTTGAGAATTGCCATCTTTAAACACAACCTCAATCTTGTAAAAGTAAACATCATTTTTGCAATATTGTCCTTTGAATGTACCGTCCCAACAAAAATCGATTAGATTGCTTGCAAATACCTTCTGACCTATTTTATCAAAGATCTGTACATTAATTTTTTGAACATTCAGTCCAAATACACGCCAGCAGTCATTTCTATCATCTTGATTGGGCGTAAAAATATTGGGAATATACAAATCTTCTATTTTACGAACATTAACCTTTACGTTATTTTCGCTGAAACATTCGTTTGCATATGCTATATTTAAGGAATAAATAGTCGTTTTAAAAGGCTTTGCATTGGGATTTTGACAATCCGAACAACTCAAAGACTCCATAGGTGTCCATTGATATGAAGTAATATCGGATAACTGCATTTTATAAAATTCAAAGATAGGATTCAAGGCTATTTCTTGTCCCGGATTCAAGGTGTCAGAAGCCATTGGGATTGAAAATTGTATAGATGTTTCGGGCAAAACTTCAATCAACGTATCATAGATACACTGCATTTGATTTTTTACAGATAATCCATATTTTCCTTTTCCCAAATCATTAAACACACTTGTATTCCAATATTGCTTGCCACTATCTATACTATACTGCCAAGTGAAAGTATCTTTTATGTGGTTTGAAAAATCAATAAAACCATTTTTTCTTTCGGGACAAGTAGGGCTTTTTGTATTTATTTTTGAGAAATTAAAACCTATTGGATTGGCAACATACTGAGTATCAATCTGTATACACCCTTTCGAATCAATTACTTGCACTTGATGAATTCTACCGGATTGAACTCGATTTAAGATGGGTTGATTTTGAATTGGATTTTGATTCCATATATAGGTAAATGGCGATATACCACCAAATATATTAGACGCCAATATAGCATCATTAGAATTAGCACAAGTAGCTTTAGCCAATTCTGCTATTTCCACTTTAAAAAGAGGCGCATCTGGAACATAGATTGTATCCGTTTTGATACAATTTTTACTATCAATAAATGAGAAGATATAGCTTCCACTTTTGATATTTTGAATATCTTTTGAATTATGAATAGGATTGGTATTCCATATATAATTAGAATAAGGAGGATTTCCTCCCGATATTTTTGTAAAAAGTTTTGCATCTGAATATCCATAACATGAAGGCTTAACGACACTATCGCGCACTATTATTTCCTCTGGAGCTAAAACTGTAAAAACACTATCCCATTTGCAACCGTTCTTATCTACGACCGCTATATTATATGTGCCTCGTTCTAAATTTGTGAGTATATTTTTCTTTGAGAATAATGAAAATATTTGATTTTGGACATTGACTTTATATGGAATTTCGCCATTTTGAAACTCCAACATAGCCTTGCCATTTTTGCTATCAAAACAAGAAAGACGATCGGGTTTTAAAGATGCGACTTTTAGTTGATAAGCTCCGTTGAAACTAACAAAGGT
>JBIILY010000199.1:0-3495 GCA_044338225.1 Chitinophagales bacterium | reverse complement strand
ATTGGATGTCAATATAAAAATAACTTCGGGTCCTGTACTCGAAAAGCCCGGTGATTTGGCAGGATTGCTTACCAATCTTCAAGACCACGATGTACTTTTTATCGATGAAATTCACCGTCTAAGCCCCGTAGTGGAAGAATATTTGTACTCCGCTATGGAAGACTACAAGATTGACATCATGATAGATACAGGACCTAACGCTCGTTCGGTTCAGCTTTCGCTAAATCCCTTTACCTTGATTGGCGCTACTACACGTTCGGGTTTGCTTACTTCGCCGCTCCGAGCCCGTTTTGGGATCAATATTCGTATGGAATATTACACCTTGGAAGTATTGGCGGGCATCATTACCCGATCGTCCCAGCTGCTCCAGACCGAAATAGACCCCAAAGCCGCTATCGAAATTTCTCGTAGAAGCCGTGGCACGCCTCGTATAGCCAATTTATTGCTTAAACGAGTGCGCGATTTTGCACAAATCAAAGGCGATGGAAAAATCAACTACGAAATAGCAAAATTTGCGCTAGACGCCTTGCATGTAGACGAGTTTGGATTGGACGAAATGGACAATCGCATTCTCACTACTTTGATAGAAAAATTCAAAGGAGGCCCCGTAGGACTCAACACCATAGCCACCGCTGTAGGCGAAGAACCCGGCACCATAGAAGAAGTATACGAACCTTTTTTGATACAAGAAGGATTTATCAATAGAACCGCACGAGGCCGCGAAGCCACCGAAAGAGCCTATACACATCTAGGCAAGCGTCCACCAGCCGTTCAAAACACATTATTTGACCAATAAAAAAACTCCAATGGCTACTTTATTAATCCTTGCTACGGCATTATTTTCTTTTTATTGTTTCCAAAACCCCATGTTTATTGAAAAATATTCATTCAAACCCTATCGCATCCAGCGATATGGCGAATATTATCGATTCATTACTCATGGATTTGTACATGCCGATTTCTCGCATTTGATATTCAATATGCTTACACTATATTTTGTCAAAGACGCTACCGAAACTATTTTTTCGCCCTTTTTCATCTTATTTTATTTCTTGGCACTCATTGCCTCTTCTCTCCCCGACTATTTTATGAATAAAAACAATCCCTACTACGACGCTATAGGCGCTAGTGGGGCGGTGGCAGCCAGCTTATTTGCCTTGGTGCTATTCGATCCTTGGGGCATGGTATATATCTACTTCATCATTCCTGTGTATTTCATCCTTTTGGCGGTATTCTACTTAGGCTATTCCTACTATATGGGCAAGCAAGGACGCGACCACATAGGACATTTTGCGCATCTTTCGGGAGCCATTTTTGGGATGATTGCTACTATTTTGTATCGCCCCGAATCCATCCAAATCTTCATCCAATCCCTTCTCCAGCCACCTTTTTTGAGGTAAGATTTTTTTAATTTTTGAGCGCTTAATAGGGTTGTAAATTCCGAGAATCGGAACTATACGCTTTACTCCGTTTCACTTCGTGTTCGCTTCTACCACTGCCTGTCCCGAGAGGAACGATTCGGGAGAGCATGACCACGAACACCATTCCCGAATAGACTATCGTCTTTTTAGAAAATTTTCTAGCCCCAAACCTTATTTTCTTAAGAAACCTAGATTGAAAATTTATCTAGAATCTCTAAAATGAATAAATGAGATTTTACCCCCATGACCGTTCTTAAATTCGGTAATTCGGGAACGAAGTAAATTTTTCAGTATAGATCAAAAAAAAATATAAACATACAATCTACTTAATAAAACACGCTCTCTTTTGCGCAAGGGACAGCAGCGGCATCCTCCGAAGTTTTCAACGAAGGAGATACAGCGAATGGCCCGGTTTATGCGCCCAAAAATCTTCTAACAACACCCATTCCCAAGTTATCCACATTTTTTATTTTTATGCAAAATAATTGATAAAAAAGACGTATATTTGTAAGTTGTTTTTTAATAAGAACTAAATAAATACATGAGCGAAAATCAAGTAAAAGAAATAGAAGATCAAAATGAAAATTATGGTGCCGATAGTATTCAGGCACTCAAAGGTCTTGAAGCAGTAAGAATTCGTCCGGGAATGTACGTGGGAGGTACCGATAGTAGAGCGCTTCACCACCTCGTAAATGAGGTTTTGGACAACTCTATCGATGAGGCTTTGGCGGGATATTGTTCGGAAATCACTACAAGTATATTGGAGAATGGCTCCATTTCTATCAAAGATAACGGAAGGGGTATTCCTACAGGGATTCAAAAAGATTCGGGCAGAAGTGCGTTGGAGCTTGTAATGACCGAGTTGCACGCGGGAGGAAAATTTGACAAAAACAGTTATAAAGTTTCGGGAGGATTGAATGGTGTGGGGGTTTCATGTGTGAATGCGTTGTCTTCGCATCTTACGGCTATTGTGCACCGCGATGGAAAAATTTACCAACAAGAATATAGTTGTGGAAAGCCTTTGTATGAAGTAAAAGAAACAGGCGTAGCAGATGATACAGGAACTACGATTATTTTCCAACCCGATGCCACGATTTTTGACACTACGGATTTTAGATACGAAATTTTGGCCAATAGAATGAAAGAACTTTCATTTTTGAACAAAGGCGTAAAATTGATTTTGGAAGACCGAAGAACCAAAGATGAAAATGGCGAACATAGATGTGAAACATATTTGAGTGAAAAAGGTTTGGTAGATTTTGTGAACTATCTAGATCGAAGTAGAGTTTCGCTTTTGCAAAGTCCTATCCATATTACAGGAGAAAATGAGGGCGTAGTAGTAGAAGTAGCCTTTCAATACAACGACAGTTATTCTGAGAATATTTTTTCATTTGCCAATAACATCCAAACCATCATGGGAGGGACGCACGTAGGTGGTTTTAAAAGAGCTATTTCTAAGTGTTTGAAAGATTATGGCGATAAAAACAAATTGTTTGACAAACTGAAAGTAACGCTTTCTGGAGAGGATTTTAGAGAAGGTCTTACGGCCGTGGTATCGGTAAAAGTGCCTAATCCACAGTTTAGGAGTCAAACAAAAGATGAGTTGAGCAATCAAGAGGTTACCACTGTGGTATCTCAAGCTGTAGCCAAAGTATTGGATTATTATTTGGAAGAAAATCCAAAAGAATCCAAAATCATTATTGAAAAAGTAATGATAGCTGCCAATGCCAGACATGCCGCTAAAAAAGCGAGAGAGTTGGTACAGCGCAAAACGGTATTGACAGGAAGTGGTTTGCCAGGGAAATTGGCTGACTGCTCGGAGAAAGATCCAGGAAAAAGCGAAATCTTCCTTGTAGAAGGAGACTCGGCGGGTGGTACTGCCAAAACAGGTAGAGATAGAAAGTTTCAAGCGATTATGCCTTTGAGAGGAAAAATCCTCAACGTGGAAAAAGCTATGGAGCACAAAATATACGAAAATGAAGAGATTCGTAATATTTTTACGGCTCTGGGAGTAAGTATAGGTACCGAAGATGATCAAAAGAAATTGAATATAGAAAAACTTCGTTATCACAAG
>JBIILY010000006.1:0-12730 GCA_044338225.1 Chitinophagales bacterium | reverse complement strand
GTGGCAAGAAAAATATGGGCAAAAGCTCTTAAAATTATGTACGGAGCTAATGAGCGCAGCCAAATGCTTAAATACCATATTCAGACAAGTGGACGAAGCCTTCACGCGCAAGAAATCGATTTTAATGACATTCGTACGACTTTGCAAGCCTTGTATGCGATCTATGATAATTGCAATTCGCTTCATACTAATGCTTACGACGAAGCCATTACCACACCTACCGAAGAATCAGTAAGACGAGCTATGGCTATTCAGATGATTATCAACCACGAGCTAGGATTGGCAAAAAATCAAAACCCGATTCAAGGTGCTTTCATCATTGAAGAGTTGACGGACTTGGTGGAAGAAGCCATCATGATGGAATTCGACAAAATCACTGAACGTGGTGGCGTTCTTGGTGCTATGGAGACGATGTACCAACGTGGAAAAATCCAAGAAGAAAGTATGCACTACGAAATGCTAAAGCATACAGGGGAATATCCAATCATAGGCGTCAACACCTTCTTGAACAGCAAAGGCTCTCCGACGATTATCCCTAGTGAAGTAATCCGCGCCACGACACAAGAAAAAGAAAATCAAATAGCTACGCTATCAGGCTTGCACCAAAACTTCACGGCACAACAAACCCAAGCACTCCAAGACCTCAAAATGGCTTCGCTCAAAAACGAAAACCTATTTTATGGACTCATGGAAACTGGAAAATACTGCTCGCTAGGCCAAATCACCGCCGCACTCTACGAAGTAGGCGGACAGTATAGACGGAATATGTAAAGAAAGAAGTATAAAAAAAACAACTTTAATATCAAAAGTTGAAATTCTTACGCTTTTAATTTTATTTATTTAAACAATAACGTTGTCATGCTCCTCCTTTCCAAACAAGCTTTTTATTTCCAGTCGAATAAGTTAATCTTAGAAAAATTCAAACAAGAGTTTGGATCCTTAAAAAGTGTAGAGCGAAACCTTTGGATTTATAAAAAAGGAAACGAATATGTATTTCTGCCATATTATGAATTTTTGGTTGGAAGCTTTTTGGGAATGTCTGTTGTTTTTCAAGGCTCAATCGTTGAAAATAATGATGCGTTGGAACTTCGAGGCCATTTCCGTTCAAACCTATTTTTCAAGATATTTGCTATCTTTTCATTGCTCGTAATTTTGTTTTGTGTAGATTTTATAGCAGAAAATTTATTAACTTTAGTTGCGTTACTTGGAATGGTTTTTGGGTTTGAAGCATATTTACAATACCTAAAGAAGGGACTAATACAGAAGATAAACGATATTTTCATTTAATATTATTCAAAAAAACTAGATGACTCTTCAAGAAAAACTTTTTGTAGAAAACAGCAAAAGCTAATGGACTCAGCTATCTAAGGAAATATTGATTGAAGATAAAATGGAAGAAATAGTAGCATTATTTCTAGGAAAAGACAAACGTATCGCACAACGAGCCGCAGCGATAATGATGACAATTGCAGACATGTCGTCCGATATATTTGCACCTTTTTTAAACCAATTTGCACACCATTTATCACAAAAACCAACCGAAACACAAAAACGCAATATTGTGCGAATACTTGATTCTGTTATGATTCCACCGTCTTTGGAGGTGGATGCTATGAATTATGCATTTCAATATTTAGAAAACCCAAAGGAGTCTATAGCTGTTCGAGCTTTTTCAATGAAAGTATTGGGTAAGTTGTATTTAAAATATCCCGAAATAAAAGAGGAGTTAAAAGCCCTCGTGGAAATGAATCTTGAACAAAATCCTTCTTCGGTAATAGTGAATTGTGGAAATAAGATTTTGAAAAAGATAAACAAATAAACTATTTTACTATATATTTGCATATAAAAACAAAACAAGATGAAGGCAAAAGCAACTATTTTTCTTTTATTTTTCTTCTATCAAATAAATTCTCAAGATTTTGAATGGATAAAACCTTTTTATCTTTCATCAAACCATTCCTCAAGCAATATAACTACTGGTAATTTAAGTGTAGATTACGATGGTCTACTCGTGTCTTTTAAGTCATATAATATTGATTCTTTTACTTTTGAAAATATAGGATTAGAAAGAAGTAATTCTTTTGATGAATCTCAAATAATACGATTAGATACAAATGGTATTTTATTGTGGAAAAAAAGTATCCCAAATCAATATATTAGAACATGTATAAAAGGTGAAAACACATATATTTTAGTTATTTATTATTTGAAAACACAAATAAATTCAGATACGTTTAAATCACAAAGATGCGGAATAATACTTTCAAAATTAAACAGACAAGGGGAAACCGTTTGGATAAAAAAAAGCAATGAAATGTATTATGCAAATGAGTTGATATTGAGAAATTTATTAGTAGATGATAGCGATAGAGTATATGTAACAGTTAGCAATACAATGCGTAGACCACTATCTTTTAAACCGATAGACTCCCTTATTAATTATGATAGTTTAATTCATGCGAATTATTTGTTAACATTTGATAAAGATGGACAGCAAACGAATTTAATTGGCTTTTCGCCTAGATGTGTAGCTAATCAGCATGGGAATATTATTGACGCTAAACTTTATAAAAACAATTTATACCTTTTAACAGGTGCCAGGCTTGGTTATAACTACAATTTATTTTGTGATACATTTTTGTTTTATTCTAGTATTTATAAGTATGATATTATACAAAACCAATTAAATCAAATTGTTGAATTTAAATCAAATAATACAATCATATTTAAGGGCATGGATGTAGGTGAAAATGAAAAAAAACTTGTTTTTGGTCATTATAAGGGAGATTTATACATAAATAAAAGAAAAGTAGAAAAGGGTAACCCGAAATGTGAAGAATGGAATAATATCATTTTTGAATTAGATAAAGATGGAAATATAAATAGTAGTAAGAATGATTCAAATATTTATGCCGCAAAGTATCTTGAAAATAATTCTATTGTTACTGCGTCATACAATTATAAATCAGACACAATGTCATTTTGCCTTTTAGAACAAAATTTAAATAAAAAAGAATCACTAAGTTATTTGAATTTTATGGACAATGAAGACCAACCGGAAGGTTCGCCAAGAATAGCTGTTTTCAAAAACCAAGTTTTTCATATTTCTAATTTTATTAAAGCAGAGGCAAAGGGCATAACATATCAAAACAAATTTAACAACAATAATTATAGCTTTTCAGGATTATTTTTTTCAAAATTGCATTTTAATCCGATTAATAATTATTCAAGAGATTGTATAAGCTATAAATATAGTTTTATTTCTAATAAAATTGTATTAGAAAATCTAAGTCAAAATAAATATGTAACAAAGTTGTATAATTTAAGGGGTCAATTACTTTATAAAACAATAGAAAACAATACAATATACCAGACTATTGATTTAAACGACTTTGCCAATGGCATATATCTAGTTAATACAGAATCTAATATGGGTAAATGTGATTTTAAATTCTACAAAAATGAAAACTAAACTGGCTTTAATAATAATCATTTTTCTTATTGTATCTAGTTGTTCAAAAGAACAATCAAAAAACAAAAATATGGATGACCCATATTTACCCTATAATTATGCATTAAATGGGTGGAAGGTTCTTGAGTCTACAAAGAACAACCATTATTTGTATTATAATTTTAGGATAATAGACAATACATTATATTGTTTGGGTTCAAATTCAACCTTAAAGGTAAAACAAAACAATGTTGTAGTTAATAAAACATTTATTGATAATCAAATAAATAAAGACAATTACGTATTAAACAAAAACTTTATAGTTTATACATATTACAATTATATTTTTATTCGTAGTTTTGAAGAACCTTCTATTTTTTTAAAAATAGATATTAAAACAATAGACACAAGCTTAATTAATGTAGGCATAAATAATTCTGTTTTTTTAAATAACAAAGATGAATTTTTATTCTTTGCTTATAGCTCAAATACTCCAAAATTATATACTTTAAAGTTAAACAATATAAACAATAATATAACGTATACAACCATACCCAACAATCCTAATATTGAAATCAATTTTTTAAATTATTTTTGGAATAAAGAAACAAATAATGGAAAATATTTATTTGGTCTTAATGAAACACTATTTCTTGATTTTGAGGGCAACGAAATTAAGTTTCCAATAATTAGAGGAGAAATTGTAGCAGACTATTTTTCAAAAGATACTACAAAAATAGTCTATAATGATAATGACAAAATGGTCGTCTATGAAGAGACGAACGGAACCGTTAAGAAATATAATGTTCCATATACTATGGATTTCAACAGTTGTATTTACAATTCAAAAATTTTGTTTCCTCAACAAGAAAAATTGTGGGTAATAGATTATTTATCTTTAAAATACAATTTGACTAAAGAAGACTTTCGTGAATTAATATTTGATATAATAGTATTTGATAATAAAGTTTATGTTGCTACTTCATCTGGTATTTTATATAAAAACATAGAAGAGATTTTTTAAAACTCAAAATCCTCTGCAGACAACGTCTTGGCTTCAATTTTAATAACTTCCCGCTCTTCGTTTCCAAAAGAAGATTTGGTAATAATTTTTAATGGAAATGCTCCAGCTCTTTGAAGAATAGGTCCCCAATCATCTTTGAAGTGATTTGCCCAAAAACCTGGAGAAGTTTTAATTCTCTCGGAATTATAGAAAACAGTTTTAGTAGAAAACGGACTTTTAACCAAAAAACAAAGACACGCTTTGTCAAGAATAGTTGCTTTTTGACCACAAGGCTCTATCTTTTGTACTTTATCTTCGGGAAGATTGGCGGGTAGACAATAAAAAGTATCTTTTTCTTTTATCAAATCTTTTGTACAAACTCGATATCCTATAGGGTCAAAAATAGATATATATTCCTTGCTTACCATTTTATATTTATTTCCTTTCACAAAAACTTTAACTTTTGAAATGCCTTTATTCTCAACAGTTTGATAGAACTCATCATCAGAAATTAATAAAGGGTTGGGGTTTAAAAGCTTTTTTTGATACGTAATAATACCTTCAAAAACAGGCATTTTGGTTTTAATAGATTTTGATATAGTATCCGATTTTTTAATACTATCTTTTAAAGAAGTTTTTGGTGTTTCTGTACTTGTTTTTAAGACAGCTGAACTGTCTTGGGTTTGACTAAAAGAAACATTAAAAACACAAATAAATAAAAAGAAAAAAATACGCATCATTATAAAATTTGCTTTTCAAAAATTGCATAGGTTTTGTAGATTTCACCGTTGACAACCTTCATACCTTTTTGCATATCTGGATTACTCTCAAGAATCCAGCTAGCTTCCGCCCTATCTATACCTACTTTTAGCCCATTTTTTATCATTTCATAATACATGACAGCATCGAGGCCTTTGCCCCTGTATTCTGGTAATATTCCTAATAACAATACCCGGATCCATTTGATTTTTTTCTGACCAAACAAAAGTTTAAGAAAGTTGAAAGGAAACAAAGACCCGTTGAAATCTTTCGTAATAAAGTTAATATCTCTAAGTGCAAGAGCAAAAGCGACCACTTCACCTTTTTCATTCTCAATCATGGGAGCAAACTGAGTATCCAAAATTAATTTTAATTCGTTTGCCATCAAGTTGAGTTCTTCATCGCTCATAGGCACAAAACCCCAATTGTTTTCCCAGGCTTTGTTGTAGATTTTTTTGATATGTTCTATTTCTATATTCAGTTTTTTCTTGTCTATAAGCCTTAATTTTGTATTACTTCTTTGAAGTGCTATATCCTTTACGCGTAATAATTTTTCATTAGCTAATACGTTGTTATCCTCTACTTTATATGCATACATCTTCATAGATACATTAAGTCCATAATTCTCCATCAATGTTTGATAATAAGGCGGATTGTACGACATCATAATTTTTGGTGCATCGTCAAAACCATCTATCAACAAACCCGATTCGTAGTTTGTAGAAGGGTTTACTGGGCCATGTAATATATTGTTTTGTTGAGATTGGTGCCATTCGGTCACTTTATCAAAGAGCGCGTTGGCTACTTCTTGGTCGTTGATACATTCAAAAAACCCAAAAAACCCAACATTGCTACTGTGAAATTCATTGTATTTATTATTATCTATAGCAGCAATACGACCGGCAATTTTTCCATTTTTCAAAGCCACAAAGCAATGAATTTGTCCATTGAGATAGAAAGGATGTTTCTTTGGATTCAATCGTTCGTTTATATCCATTCGCAATGGTGCTACCCAAAGAGGATATTCTTTGTATATTTCAAAATCAAAATCCACAAAACGTTTTTTATCACTTTTTTTGTTTAAATCGATGGCTTCAATAGTAATCATGACATATATTTTTATAAAATTTAATACTAAAATAAATAATTAATTTTAAAAACAACTTTTTTATTCCTCGTAATAGGTTCTTTTTACGCGTTGGCTAATGCTTGTAAGGATTTCATATGGGATGGTTTCCGCCGCTAATGATAATTTAGAAATAGAATCCAAATTGTAAATAATCTCAACAAGGTCTCCTGGTTTTACGGCGTGGTTTTTATCTAAAAGAACCATACACATATCCATGCAGATGTTTCCAATCGTGGGATAGAGACCATCATTAATTTTTAAAAAAACGTTTCCATTTCCAAACTTTCTATAAAAACCATCGGCGTAACCAATGTTTATAATAGCAATTTCAGAATCTTCATTAATTTTACCTTTTAAAGAATAGCCAACAAATTCATCTCTCTTTACGAGCTTAACTTGAGCTACCTTTGATTTTAACAAAATAGGAAAAGACAAATCTTTTTCTAGTGTATGAGAAGCCTCTATACCAAAAAGCCCAATTCCAAGCCGAACCATATCATATTGATACTCTGGAAAACGAACAATTCCTTCGGTGTTGAGCAAATGTTTTATGAATGTATAGGAAAGCGTTTTTTCTATTTTTGTACAAATTTTTTCAAACAGGAAAGCTTGCTTGTGAGTAAAATAATCAAGTTCTTTTTCATCGCTTGCAGACAAATGACTCATAATAGATTTAACACGAAGATGTTTGTTTTTAGTTAAAGTATTAATCAAAATATCAATATCTATTTCCTTGAATCCCAGACGATTCATACCTGTGTCAATCTTTAAATGTATAGAAAAATTTTTTTCGTTTGATACAGAGAAAAAAGAGCTATAATGAAGAAATTTCTCTAAGGCGTCGAGACTATAAATTTCAGGCTCTAAGTCGTATTCTATGAGTTTGTTTGAAGCACTCCATTCACAATTCATAACCATAATAGGCGTTTTTACGCCCTGTTTTCGGAGCTCTATACCTTCGTCTATATAGGCTACCGCAAAATAGTCTGCTTTTTGATATTCGAGCACTTTTGCCAACTCTTTGCTTCCAAGGCCGTATCCAAATGCTTTGAGCATAATCATGATCTTTGTAGAAGGCTTAAGCTTTGAAGCAAAAACGTTTAGGTTTTTTTTGATATCGCTAAGATTTATCTCTAGTGAGGTTTCATGCGTTTGTTCTTGATAAAAATGTAATATTTTTTCAAACTCAAACTTTCTAGCACCTTTCAGCATGATTATGCTGTTTTTTAATTGTCCGTGTGGATATTCAGCTATAAAGCTTTTAGTATCAGCGAAGTATCTTTTTTTTGAATGAATATTTTCAAAAAAAGGTTTATTTTCTAAATATTTTTCCCCCACAAAAACAATTTCTTCTAAATCGGTAGCTTCCAAAAGGTGAGCAATTTTTTCATAAATGGTGTTTTGAAGAAAGTCGTTTTCATAAATTTCAGATAAAATCAAAACCTTTGGACGATTTTGTCCTTGTTGACCAAGAAATTGAAGCGCAACTTGAAGCGAATCGATGTCTGAAGTATAAGAATCGTTGATAATTTTATTGTTTTGAAATCCGTCTATTTCTTCCAACCTCATTTCAAGTTTTTGGAGTGTTTTAACCCTTTTTTCTAATGCATTAAAACTGCATGAAATAGTTATAAATAAAGCGATACAGCTAGATATGTTTTCAATAGATGCTACGTCCGAAAAAGGAATATTTAACTTTTTTTCTTCATTGTTGTAACATACAACAAGTTCATAAAATTTGTTAAAAATGTTAATTTTTGCCTCTTTTTTGTTTCCCCAACTAATGAGTTCGGCAGGAGATTCTATTTCCTTCATGATAATGGGTACATTTTCAAAAAGAAAATCATCGTTAATGGGATAAATCAACTTTTTTGAATACTTAAATAACAAAAGCTTTTCTCTTAATTTTTCCAACTTATTGTTAAACCCTTCATTATGAGCATTCCCAAAAGATGTTAAAATACCAATTTCGGGAGAAACAATTTTTTCTAATCGTTCCATTTCTCCTTTTTTTGAAATACCAACTTCAATTAAAGCCAAATTATACTCGTTTGAAAGATTCCAAAGCGATAGGGGAACCCCAATTTGAGAATTAAAGCTCTTGGGACTTTTAACTATTTGAAAATCATCTTTTAATAACTGAAATAACCATTCTTTTACAATAGTTTTACCATTGCTACCCGTTATGCCAATTACAGGACTTTTAAAAAGAGTTCTTTTGTGTTTTGCTAAATTTTGTAATGCCTCCAAAACATTAGACACATAAAAGAATGATGCATTCAGGTTTTTTGTTTCGGTGTGATATTTTTCGTCTATAACAAAAAAGCTTACGCCCTTTTCTATTAATTCAGGAATAAATTGATAGCCTTTTTTGCGACTTCCATCAAAAGCAAAAAAAAGTGTTTTTTCTGGTAAAATCAACGTTCTACTATCGATAGAAATATGATCATACACCACCTCTCTCAAAGTACAATTTGATGAAAAACAGTTTATAATATTTTTAAAATCGAGCGTATTCAAAAATTAAAAATTTAATAATCAAAATTAATCATCCAATGAACGCCAAAAGCCTCTTTGAAATTTCCATTAAAAACTAAGTACGAATTAAGTGAAATCATTTTGTGGTTGTTTTAAGCATGAACAATTTTCCCATCTTTCATTTGAATTACCTTGTCGCTCATAGAAGCCAATTCGTTATTGTGAGTTACAATTAAGAACGTGTATCCAAGCTCTTTGGACAGGTTAATAAAAAGTTGGTGTAAATCAAACGCATTTTTTGTATCTAAGTTTCCCGTAGGTTCGTCGGCAAAAATTAATTGCGGATCATTGATAAGCGCGCGCGCAATAGCGATTCGTTGCTGTTCGCCACCACTCATTTCAGAGGGTTTATGATGGGCTCTATTCGATAAATTCATTAAAGCCAAAAGTTCGTTAGCTTTTTTTGTATATACACTTATGTCCGTTCCTGCAATCATGGCGGGTAAGACAATGTTTTCAAAAGCTGAAAACTCGGGCAAAAGATTATGAAACTGAAAAATGAAACCTAATTTTTGATTGCGAAAGTTTGCTAATTTTTTTTCTGAGAAAAGCGAAATTTCCGTTTGGTCTATATATATGTGTCCCGAAGTGGGTTTTAATAATGTGCCTAAAATGTGAAGTAAAGTACTTTTCCCAGCACCGGATGGGCCGGCAAGAGCAGTAACTTTATTTTTTTGAATGGAAATGGCTTCTACATCAAGCACACAAAGGCTTTCGTAGCTTTTTTTAATATCTTTTCCAAAAATTATTGTCTCTTTTTCCAACATTTTTACTCGATTATCAAAAAAAAAAATTATTTTCGCATCCAATTAAAATATCGTCAAAAATACAACAAAAAATTTTATACAATGAATTTACATGAACATCAAGCAAAAGATTTGCTTAATAAATATGGAGCGGCTATTCAAAGAGGTATAGCGGTAGAAAGTGTGGATGATGCTGTGAAAGCAGCGTCGGACTTGACAGCCCAAACAGGCACATCGTGGTATGTGGTGAAGGCACAAGTTCACGCAGGAGGAAGAGGAAAAGGCGGAGGCGTAAAACTCGCTAAAAACTTAGATGAATTGAAACAAAAGGCTTCCGAAATTTTAGGAATGACCTTGATAACACCACAAACGTCCGCTCAAGGAAAAATCGTTAATCGAATTTTGATAGCAGAAGATGTGTACTATGGTGAGCAATCAAAAATTAAAGAATTCTATTTGTCTGTTCTAATGGACAGAACAACCAAGAAAAACGTAATTATCTATTCTACGGAAGGTGGAATGGAAATAGAAGAAGTAGCAGAACATACGCCTGAAAAAGTTCACAAAGAATATGTAGATCCATTGTTGGGATTGCAGGCATTCCAGTGTAGAAAAATTGCATTTAATCTAGGATTGGAAGGACAAGCATTTAAAGAAATGGTGTCTTTTGTAGCCAAAGTTTATAATGCTTATGTTGGAGGAGATTGTTCATTGGTTGAAATTAATCCTTGTTTAAAAACATCGGATGATAAAATAATAGCGGTAGACGGAAAAATTTCAATAGACGATAATGCCTTGTACAGACAATCTGCTTTGGCGGAGATAGAAGACAAGAGAGAAAAAGATCCAATGGAAGTAGAAGCACATAGCTACGATTTGAATTATGTAAAATTGGACGGAAACGTTGGATGTATGGTAAATGGTGCAGGCTTGGCAATGGCCACAATGGATATTATCAAACTGAGCGGTGGAGAACCAGCAAATTTCCTTGACGTGGGAGGAACAGCAAATGCGGAAAGAGTAGAAAAAGCATTTAGAATCATTTTAAAAGATCCTAATGTAAAAGCTATTTTGGTAAATATCTTTGGTGGAATAGTAAGATGTGATAGAGTGGCTCAAGGAATAGTGGATGCATATAAGTCCATAGGAGAAATTCCAGTAGACATTATTGTAAGGCTACAAGGAACTAATGCCGAAGAAGGAAAACGAATTATTGATGAAAGTGGATTGAAGGTAAAAGGAGCCATATTGCTAAAAGAAGCAGCCGAAGCCGTAAAAAGCGTACTATAATCTGAAGTTAAAAAAAGATAAGATACATTAAAAAATCTTATCTTTTGTTTTATTTATTCATTTTTGCACGGTTTTTGTTTAAAGTATTATACAACTATATAACAATGAAGAAAGTTACAATTTTTTTAATTATGTTTATGTCAACCATGTTGGCATTTGGACAAGAAGAAGCCAAAATTAGCTTAAGTAGCGAGGAAATAGATTTTGGTGTGATGCAAAAGGGCAGTGACGGAGAAAGAACTATTACGGTAACTAATTTGGGAAAAAACCCATTGGTTATATCAAGCTGTACGGGTTCTTGTGGTTGTACCGTGCCAACGTGTCCTAGAGAGCCCATTGACTCTAAACGATCTGCTACCATTAGTGTAAAATATGATACAGATAAAGTAGGTCCTTTTACCAAAATGATTACCATTTATTCAAATGACCCCGAAAAAGAAACGATGATGATCAAAGTTTTTGGAGAAGTTAAGGAATAAAAAGTAAGTTAGTAAAAAATAAGCATAAAAAAAGCGCCTTAGTCAAGGCGCTTTTTCTTTTTTAGAAACAAATTTTATTTTTTGTTTGCTTTGAATCTTTTGTCTGGCGTACCGTCTTTTTTCAACTTAACGTTAGCTGCCGCAGCGGGTTTAACGTCTTTGTTGTCTTTATAACGCATATCCGGCGTACCGTCTTTTTTCGTTTTTGCTTGAGAAGCTGCGCTTCCTTGAGCGTTTACAGAAAACATAATAGCACAAAGTGCCAAGATAGAAAGTAGTTTTTTCATGATTTTTAAATTTTTAAATGATGAAGCGAAAATAATATAGTTTTTTGATATTAAGTGTTAAAAATTTAAAAAAATGATAAAAACAAAATATTTTATATCAAAATCAGTTGTATAAAGCGCATTAAAACAAAAGCCGATGTTTTTTAAAATACTTTTAATAGGGATACTAGGAGTTTCTAATAATATTTACGCTCAAGAAGAAAAAAAATTTCAAGTATTTTTGATACAGATAGTTTTAATTTAAAATCAAAAGAAAGGGTTGAGTTGGTTCAATTTTTAAAGACGAGAGATACCATTTGTACCATTGAAATAAAAGGTTATTGTGATGATAGAGCATCTCAATTGTATAATAAAAAGCTATCGGAAAATAGAGCCCGAAGGGTATATAAACAAATATCAAAATAAAATTTTTGTACAGAATATCCTTTTTTGTTTTTTGGGGTAGGCAAAATAGCTTTAGTAAAAGATGTTGATTCCACAAAACAGCGAAATTATAATAGAAGAGTAGACGTAAAGGTAAGTTATAAATTCAAAAAAACGAAATAAAATAGTTTAAAAAAAACAACAAGGGCAATTATCACAGACATACAAAAGATAGGCGATAAAACAACGTTTAATGAAATTTTATTTTTTGAAGAATGCATCGATTTAGGCCTCATTCTTTTGCATTATTGGATTCATTAACGTATTATTTAAAGAAATACCCAAAATATGATATAAAAATAAATGGAAAACGTATGTTTGATGGGCATTAAAGATAGAAATCAAGACGGATATGACAAACAAACAAGAACCATCAATTTGTCCGAAAATAAGAGCCAAAGCCGTATATGAATACCTAGAAAATAAAGGAATAGAAAGTACTAGGCTAGGCTATGAAGAGAAAAAAGAGGAGTGATTAAAAATCGTTCTTAAACCACTATTTTTGACACTCTAATCAACTGTGCTAAATCTCCCGAAGGAATAAATTCGGGTTCAATTAATTTTAGTAATAGCTTTTTGCTTTTTTGTCTTTTGATAAATTTTTCGATTAAGATTGCGTCGCCAC
>JBIILY010000198.1:0-3522 GCA_044338225.1 Chitinophagales bacterium | reverse complement strand
GCTACATAAAATTGAAATAAACAATGGCATGGTGGCAAAGCCATTTGATTGACTTCGGCAGGATTCCAAGCACTTACAAGGTGTCTTCGAGAATCGGGATTATGTTTTAGACTATGCATCAATTCTTTTATCTGATCCACTACCGTACTGTCAATTCCTCTCCAATTTCGCCATTGACGACCATATACAGGCCCCAAATCGCCCCATTTTTGAGCAAAAGCTTCATTTGCCAATATTTTATCCGTAAATTCTCTTACCGTTTCGCCTTGATATTCCTCACTTTTTTGATACTTTGCAAAAGGCCAATCATCCCATATCCGTACCTTGTTTTCCGCTAAATATTTAATATTGGTATCTCCTTTGATAAACCATATCAACTCATGGATAATAGACTTTAGATGTAATTCTTTTGTGGTAACTAAAGGAAAACCTTTTGATAAGTCAAAACGCATTTGATAGCCGAAAATACTTCTAGTTCCGGTTCCGGTTCTATCACTTTTATCTACTCCATTTTCGAGTATTTCTCTAATTAAATTTAAATACGTTACCATTTATCAATATTTAAGTGCATTTTATTCTAAAAATATAACAAAAGCAAATATATTGACAAAAAGACTAAATAAAACAATATGGAATCAACAGCAAGGTGTCAATCGTACTGAAAAAAGGAAATTTATTTAAAAATTTTCTCTAATTCTTGTTCCAACATAGCGCCTCTCAAATCTTTTCCTACAATTTTTCCATTTTTATCCAATAGATACGTTTTAGGGATATATTCGATATTGTATGTCATGGATGCAACGCCATTGATTTTTCTATCAGCAAAGTGATTGGGCCATATTAGTCCATCTTGTTTAATAGCTGCTTGCCATTTTGTCAAATCTTGATCTTGCGAAATACTTACAACCGTAAAACCTTTATCTTTATATTTGTTATAAGCCGCTACTACATTGGGATTTTCCATTCTACAAGGTCTACACCAGCTAGCCCAAAAATCTATCAATACTACTTTGCCTCTAAATGATGACAATTTTACTTTTTTGCCTGCTTCATCTACAAACTCAAGATCAGGAGCCATAGTACCTACAGCCAATTTAGCATCTTTATCCGTTTTGGCTTGTCCCGCTTGATTTTGCAAATCCATGTTTTTCACAACCGTTTCAAAATCTTGCGCATAGATACTTTTTGGTAAAGAAGTGCTTATCGTTTTTGAAAAATCTCTTATTTCTTTCAATAATTCTTGAGGCATTTGCTGATTTTGCATTTGCTGAAGAATAATACTGTAAATATAGTATTTAGTAATGATATTTTTTGAATTTTTCAAAACATCATTTACATACGTTTGAAAATTTTGCGATTTTGTTTGTATTAACTGTGAAAGCGACTGAGCATCTTTTGAATTGGGATTATTCTGAGCAATACTTTGATATTGAGAAGACAATTGCATCAATTCGCCTTGTTGGATATTCATACGTTTCAATGTATTTTGAAAATCCTCTTGATTCGCACTTCCTTTAATTTCATAAGCATTTACATTATTGGCATCCAATGAAATAGTTACTTTTTCTTTGGGTTCCAAACACAATAACCATGTTTTGTTTTGTTGTTCATTAGCACCCTTCATAACAATTCTATAAAAGCCTAGTTGCTCTATATTGCCTTTCATTTTGAATTCCCCATTCTTGATTATACCACTATCAACCAATGTGATGGTTTGATGAGATATTTTCTCTAAATATAGGACTTTTTGAGTGGAGTTTACAACTTTTCCCGAAATACCATATTCCTCTCCTCTTATAACGTTGCAAGTAAAAAAAGTAACTGCAATCAATAAAATCAACGTGTTTTTCATTATTTCTTTTTGTTTTTTAGACATGTTTTTATATATTCGTTTAAAAATAAAACGGTGTAAAGATAATTTGAAAAAAATAAATTCTTAAATTTTTAATATTTTTTAATTCCAACACCAAATACTATACATTGGATACTACTATTACAAATTCGCCTTTTGGTTCTTTTTTCTTAAAATGTGCTATCAAATCATCGGCATTTCCTCGAATCGTTTCTTCAAATTTTTTACTAATTTCTCTCGATATGGATATTTTACGTTCGGCATTAACATATTCTTTGAATTCTTCCAAAAATTTAACCACTCTATAAGGCGATTCATAGAGTACAACCGTTCTTTTTTCGGCTCCAATATTTTCAATAAATGTTTTGCGACCTTTTTTATGCGGCGGAAAACCCACAAAAACAAACTGGCTCAAATCATAACCCGAATTAACCAATGCAGGCACAAAAGCAGTGGCTCCAGGCAAACAATCTACTTCAATAGATTCTTGAATGGATAAGGTTATCAATAAATTGCCTGGATCGGATATTACAGGAGTCCCAGCATCCGAAATCAAAGAAATTACTTGCCCCGATTTCATTTGTCCTACAATATTTTCAACGATTTTATATTCGTTGATTTTATGCAAAGGCGAAAGCTTTTTATCAATTTTATAAAAATCTAATAATTTTCTGCTTTGGCGTGTATCTTCACAAAAAATAGCATCCGAATTTTTGAGTGTTTCTATAGCACGAAATGTCATATCGCCCAAATTGCCTATAGGCGTAGGAACTATAAATAACTTACCCTTCAACAGCAGTTAGTTTTACACTATATTGTTCCATAATTTTATTTACCAAAAGTTTTTCACAACTTTCTTTGGCTATTTGCATAGCAGCAGCTTCATTTTCGGCATCTATAGATAATTCGATACGTTTGCCAATTCTTACATTATGTATTTGAGAGTAATTCATTTTTTGCAATCCGTTCAAAACTGCCTTTCCTTGGGGATCCAACAATTCTTTGTGTGGCATTATATCTACAATAGCGCTAAATTTCATGATTTTTTTATTTTGATGCAAATTTAATAGAAATAAAATAAATATTATTTAAAATGTAGCGTTATGTATTTAAAATAAAATTCTATGTTTCTACAAGAAAAAATAAATAACTTTGTATTTCAAAAAACACACACATTTCAAGTTATGCAATTCAAAAATAGTATTTTGATATTCCTTTTTCTAATGATTAGCCATACTGGATTTGGTCAATTATCCGCTCTTTTTTCTGATTCTACTGCACCTAAAAATGATACTTTGTATTATAGAAGAACCAGCGAAGTCATTATTAGAGATAAAATGGCCGTGCGTTCGCCAGCAGAACAAGAAGCATATCAAAGACTCAAACAAAAAGTGATTAAACTATATCCTTATGCGCTTTTAGCCAAAAAAATATATGAAAATTCTTCTCAGGAAATGAGCAAATTAGAATCCAACAAAGAAAAAAGAAAATTTAAAAAAGAAAAGGAAAAAGAATTGCGACAACGATTTGAAAATGAGATAAAAGGCTTGTATGATACCGATGGTCCCGTATTAGTAAAATTGATACATCGCGAAACAGGCAAAACCTGTCATGAATTAGTCAAAGAAATAAAAGGTGGATTCAATGTATTTTTCTATCAAATAGTGGCC
>JBIILY010000215.1:0-3359 GCA_044338225.1 Chitinophagales bacterium | reverse complement strand
ATTGATTTTAAAACCCGATGGAAAAGGAAAATTGAGCAAAAGAGATGGAGATAGATTGGGATTTCCAGTATTTGGATTGGCTTGGACCGATCCAGAAAGTAAAGAAACCTCGCTGGGATACAGAGAAAAGGGATTTGAACCGCATGCGTTTATCAACTTTTTGGCTATGCTAGGTTGGAATGATGGTACAGAAAAAGAAGTTTTTTCAGATGAAGAATTGATTGAAAGTTTCTCTTTGGAGAGAGTCCATAAAGCGGGTGCTAAATTCAATTATGATAAAGCTATTTGGTATAATCAACAATTTTTAAAACATGTAGATTTATCCCATTTAATATCATATTTTGAATCGTATGCTTCCAAAAATAGTTTAAATGTATCAAAGGAATTTATCCAAAAATATTGTGAAATTTTTAGAGATCGAATTTCATTTTTATATGAATTAGAAACTATAGGAAGCTATTTGTTTGGACCTTTGAAAACAATAGATACGGATTCTTTGAAGAAAAAATGGACTTCAAAATCATTGGATTTTGTTAATGATTATATGTCTAAATTAGAATCAATCGAATTTGAGCCTATTGCTTTAGAATTACTTTTCAAAGAATTATTGGTGAGCTATGAAATGGGGATGGGGCAGATGATGCCTATATTTAGAATAGCGCTTACAGGAATTATGCAAGGGCCTTCGGTATTTGATACGATGATATTATTGGGGAAAACGGAGAGTCTTGAGCGTTTTAAAAATTTAGAAAATATTACAAAAGAATTTTAAAAATTACCTTTAATAATTTCTTTGATTTTATCTTTGATACATTGCTCTAGTTTGCTCGTATCACATTTGCATACATAAGAGTCTTTCAATTTGTCACAAATTTTATCCTTCATTTGTTTTTCTTTGTAGAGAAAATCCATACAATCACAACAATTTCTAAGATGGTCGATTAATTGATTTTTAGCAGTTTCATTTAGTTCATTATCTAAATAAAACATCAATTGCTCTTTAATCTCTTTACAAGTCACTGTACTCATTGAATAAATATTTTTTATGATTAAATTACCTTTTTTCTTTATAACCTAGATTTTTTCCATAGGCTTTTAGCTTTTCTTTCAATAGATTTCGGGCTCTAAAAAGTCTTGAACGAACCGTACCAATTGGAATTTCCAAGATTTCGCTCAATTCTTCATAGCTAAATTCTTCAATATCGGCCAGCAAAATAATTTGTCTATAATCATGCTGAAGTGCTTCAAGGGCTTTGGTTACTTCATCGCCAATTAGACCTCTATAAGCATCTGTTGTTTGAATATAATTATGGTCAGATACATTGTTTAGTTCATCATCATTTTCATTATCTCCCGATTCATAAATGGTGTCAAATGAGAAATGTACTGGCTTACTATTTTTTTTTCGATAATCATTGATAAAACCATTCTTCATGATTTTGAAAAGCCATGCTTTTTCATTGGTTCCTTCTTGGAAATTTTCAATAAAACGAAAAGCTTTTATAAAGGTATCTTGCACCAAATCATTGGCATCGTCTTCATCTTTTGTAAGATAAAAAGCGTAATTGTATAATTGGGAAAGAAAAGGAATAAATTTAAGATTAAAATAGGCTTCCTTTTCTTTATTTGTTTTAAATACTTGTTTTTGTTCGGGCATTTGACTAGCGAAAGATCTTACTTATTAATTTGAAATTTGATAGAATTGGTAATATCTCCGTTGCTCAATGTTATGTGGTAATTTCCGTTCGTTAAATTACTAAAATCAAATGGATGGATAGTTACATCTTTTCTGTGCATCAATGGTGTGCTAAATACATTTTGACCCAATGCGTTGAATACATTCATTTCCAAATCACCCACTACAGGATGTGAAACTTCCAATTTTATAAATCCATCGGTAGAAGGATTTGGGAATACACTCAGTCCTAATTGGTTTTTAGATGAATTAGTAATAGCTGTTACATATTTTGGCTTACCAAAATAACTAATCCAAGCACCTCCGCCTCCTTTTTGGAATAAATTCTCAAATGTAATGTATTGAACATTATTCTCAATACCTGCGTCAGTGGGTTGTATTACATCATATCCAAAATTTAAATTTTGACCTGAAACTAAATTAAGTAAAGAGCTATTGAATGGAAAATCTTTAGTCTTTATCCATGTTACATCAGATTGATTGAGCGTAAAATCATTTGTACCATAAAAATTAACTAAATCCAATGCTCCTGTTCTTAGTGCGGTTACTTCGGCATTGTCGTAATAGAATTTAACATCAATTGGATTAAGTATAGTACCTGTATCTACGTCCAAATTCCAAAATCGTTTTGATAAAATAGAACCACTGAATTCATCTTTTACATTGACTCTATCTTGATACATATTAGGACGAACAATAATATCGGCATTGGTTTTGATCGCATTGGTGTATTTTCTTACAGCAAAAATGACTTTATCTTCATCGTTAATAGGGCTAAAGTATGTCCATCCTGCACTATCGGTACATTGTTCTACCGCATCAAAAACGGAATTAGGGACAAGGTAGGCAGAGGTCCTTCCAACTTTAATTTTTACGGTAGCTGTTCTTGATGTAGTTATCAACGGACAAGGAGCAGTTCCTGTAATTTCTACTGTATAAGTACCTGTTGTCGTAGAATTAACTTTTTTAATTATTAATGTATTAAATGTATCTTTTGGCAATGGTGCATTATCTTTTTTCCATTGATATTTAAGACCATTTTGTGCAGTAACTTTCAATGTGTCAGTCGCACCTTCACATAGAATTATATTTTTTGGTTGGGATGTAATAACAACTGCTGGAGTTAAATTAATCCTGAAATTCGTACTTCCAATTTCATTACAACTGACATCACTATTAACTTTTACCATATAGGTTCCCGTGTCTCGTATGCTTAAAAATTTCAGTAAAAATATAGAATCTATTTGGCTTTGCAAAGCAATACCATTTTTATACCATTGATATAATTTTACATTTTTTGTACTTAATCCAAATTTAATAGAATCGCCTTCACATTTTGTGAAAAGCGTTGAAGGATTATTTAGTAACTGTGGTTTTGCCAACACTTTTACGGTAATATCACTTGATGAAATATCGGGGCACGATCCATATGCATCTATGACATATTTGTAAATTCCTGAATCGGGCAACGTAGCATTATTAGAAATAATTAATGTTGTATTTGAGTCATTTAAAGGTAAATTGTTTTTAAACCATTTAACGTTTTTAGCATTACTAAAGTTTGCAAGCAATTCTAGCTTAGTATTTTCACATACTGTTTTATTTGTAGAAATAAAATTTGAAATGGGCTTTGGAGAAACAGATACAATTACATTATTGGAAA
>JBIILY010000018.1:0-9451 GCA_044338225.1 Chitinophagales bacterium | reverse complement strand
GAAAATGCCGTTGTACATCCTTTATAGCTTTTAGCTTCAATAAAGTAGTAGCCAGTATCGGTCAATTTTGATCGTTGTCTAGTAAATGAATCCGCAAATTCAAATTGAATAGGACTACCATTTTTATACCATTGAAGTTGTGTGTAATCAGCAGGTGCGGACTTTATTTTGAGCTCAGCACCTTCGCATAGTTCAATTAAAGATGGTAATGCAGAAGTAAATGATGGATGAGGTACTACATTTAATTTAAATGTAGTAGATGTAATTTCTTTACAACGATACTTATCATTAATTTTAACCTTATAGTTACCGTTATCAGATAATTGAACGTTATTAAAATTGATAGAAGATTTATTTGGAGCCCCTATTACAACATTATTTTTGATCCAAGTAAATGTATCGCCAAGTAAATGATTTAATACATTGGAATCATTTCCACCTATACATAAATTTAGATAATTTAGTGTGTCAAGAATAGAAGCTGTTGGATAAAATGAAACTAATATTTTCTTAGAAATGGTATCTCTACTACAAAAACTGTCAGAAGAAACAGTAACGGTATAATACGCAGCATCTTTGGCAGAAGTATTTAATACTTTATATGTTTTTAAAGTATTGGTAATAATAGCGGTATCATTTCGGTTCCATGTAAATTTATTTCCAAAAACATCGGTAGCGATAGTTAAATTTAAACTATCACCTTGGCAGAGTTCCGTTCTTTCAATATCCTGAGTAATTAAAGGCACTCGAGCTTTTATTACTTTTGCAGTAAGTGTGTCTAGTGAACCGTAGCATGGATTTGGAGAAATTCTAATACTATGAAAATACATGTATTGAGTAATTAAGTTCCCTAAATTATACCCACTTGTAACAGTCATTGATCCCGATGGTACCACAAAATTATAGGGGCCGGTAGTAGAACTGTTTAGTATCGTAAAATTACTTAAAAATTTTGCTATCAAGCGGTATTCCGTTCCTGCATTAGGTACAGATAGGTTGAGAGGAATACTGGTAGCGGTGGTGGCATTAGCAGCATTTACAGAAATAGTATCTGTTTCTGATATGACATTACCTGCTTTATCAGTTACGGCTACCACTATTCTTCCTCCTGTAGCTTGACAAAATAGATTACAAGAATTTAAAATAACAGGTCTCGTCGTGTTAAATGCCAATCCTGTATTGATACTTGCAAAATTTAATGCAGTACCTAGTGTAGTTCTTCCAATAGTTTCATTGGTTTGTCGTCTAGCTCTAACGTAGAAAGAGGTTGTGTTATTAATATTAGGTGTCGTAAATTTTTTACCTATGCTAATAAAATCAAATTTATTGCTTAAAGTAGAACTATACCAAACAAAAGAATCGGAAGCGGCTCCATTTACTGATAATAATAAAGATCCGCGTTCACATATTCTACCGGTGTCTACTTTTTGTGTAATGGTAGGATTCGTTACTGCAAAAATTGCCGTTGAAACAGTTGCTGTTGCATTAGAAGCATCAGTAACGGTAACACTAAAAGATTTTGCAGCGTCCAATAGGGTATTGATTGTTTTGGTTGTTCCAAGTTGAGTAGAACCCGAAGCCCATTGATATGAGAATGGAGGACAACCTCCTGTGTGGTTTACCGTCAATGTAATTTCATCTTGTAGACAATTGCTTATAAGTGCATTGTGAGAAATAGTTGGAGTGATTGTTCCGCTCGATAAATTAACTCTCAATCGGTTTGTATCTCTCGTACAATTATTATTATCTGTGATTCTAATGCCAAAATTAGTAGGAAAGGCAGTGAATGTATGAATTAATGAGTCCGTATTATTAAATATTAAATTATTATTCAGTGTCCATTTATAGTTCAAAGGATTTATATAAATTTTGTAATCTTCAACTTCTCCTTGTGTATGGATTACATCATTTAAAAGAATAGGATTGATGCTATTTACAACTCTAATCCTAGTCATACCAGGTTTTGCATTTTTTTTGATAAAAATATTGCCTGTTTCTGATCTCCCACCACGAACAGGAGATGAGACTGAATTATATACCATTTCTCCAGCATCATTAAAATAACCATTCCCATTAAAATCAATATAAACAGCAAAATAGTTGAACAAAGTATTGGTAGATGAGCTAGATATAGAAATAGGATAGCTTTGACCAATATTGAAAGTATCCGTTCTAAGATTTGTAAAATTAGAATAAGCTCCTGCTGTCCCTACAGCCGTCCCAATTGTACCTGTTAAGCTATTAATTACAGAGGTGTTATTGATTGTTCCTATTTGAAAATTTGTGATATCGGAGCCTGTTGTTGGAGCATTTATTGTATGAGGCACATTGAATGATAAAGGATCGGTAGCTATAACACGCAAATATTTTGCAGTATTATTGATACAAGCCGCTGTGTCTCCAGAAATTGTAGGAATATAAGCACCTGAAACAATATTATCATTGTAAAAGTAAAATGGAGAAAAAGTAGTGTCTTCTGTGCTCATAATGCTTTCAATTCTATATCCAACCAATGCATTTGAAGGCGTTGGGATAGGAACGGTGGCTGTATATAAATTTCCACCAGTCGTGGTCATTCGAATTCTAGTATTTGCGCCGCCATCAAAATTGTATACGAGCATGACACTATCCAAAGCATTGCCAGGAACTAGCGTAGCCGAAATAGTTCTAGCTTGTGCTATACATGGGTTACTCGCACTTGTATGCGAAACATTTGAAATAATAGCTCTAATTAAAGCACTACCCAAAAATTCATCAGCCCCAATATCTGGTTTTGAAAGACTTCTTGCCGTTAGATCTATATCAAAAAACATTCCATTTGCAGCCCCTCCTCCTTTGAGCTTTGATACAGAATTGGGGACAATGTGTAAGTCTGTAGTGGAAACAAAAGGGGGATTTTCAACAATACTGTTAAATTCTTTCTGAATGGCATCTTGCCAATTGGCTAAAGTAGTAAAAGTTGTTGTACTAGATCCTAATACACCAACATGACCATTTGGAACCCAATAGCTATTGTTATTGATAAGTGTTGAAGCAGGTATATTTTGTGTAAATAAAAAATGTGCAAACGTATTAAGTCCGATATTTCTATTGACAAAAATATTGGATTGCAAGGAAGAAAGTGTGGAAATACCTGTGGTAAAGGCAATCCCATAATTCGAATATTGTAATATCGTTCCTTGATTTGCTATTTCATTGAGAGCTATGGTGTTATTATCTATTTTAAGACCTAAAAATCCATTTCCAGTTACTCTTATTCCATAGGCTGCATTGGCTGGTGGAGGATTGAATTGAGCTATGTTTCTTCTTGCTACAATATCTCTTATGAAATTATTGCTAATTTCAACACTTTGACAATTGGTAGCGCCCGATAAATGAATACCATATACCCCAAAAACAGATGTTGTATTGTTCTTGAGATTATGGATATTATTGAATCTGATAACAGTCCCTGCTGCACTTACACCCAATTCAATACCTTTTGCATCCGATCCGTATCCTGTAGTAGACGTTTGACCTACTTGAATGTCATTTCCTTCAATAAGTGCGGATACACCACTTGATAAATTTGTGTTTATGCATGTATTGCTTATGAAAATTCCAACTCCAATTACATTGTCCGCATCAGTAGCATTTCCAATGATATTGTTTTGAATTTTTAGATTTTCAAATTCTGCATTGGTTGTCCCAAGTACATGAATTCCATTTGTAAAACGTCTAAATTCATTATTTGAGATTGTTGTATTGTGATTTAGTGAGCCTGAAGTCAATAGAGTTGTAGTACTAGCACCTGCTACTACAATACCAAAATTTAAAGTAGTAGGTGAAGCCACTCCATTTCGAGGGCCAATAAAAATACAATTTCTAATTTTATTATTTGTAGCTCCATCGGTAGCCGAAGCTGATCCAATTTTGACATTAGCGACACTTAAAACAGCAGAAACTCCCGATGCAATCGTTAAATTTCTATCGCCAGTGATATTGGGATCATCTCCATCAATGGTTACATTATCCGCACCACTCAATTCAATGATGCTTCTATTTGTTAAACGAGTTGCATTTGAGTTAATGGTTACATTTCCCAAAGGTTTTATGGTTATATTTAAATAATTTGCGGCTCCTGTGCTAGACCCATTGAGAGGAATTGGAGTAGATGGCTCTGAAGTATTAGCTACAATAGTAATGGTAATATTCCCATTATGAATGCCATTATTGATAGCTGTAAAACAACTATTCAGTGTAGGATAACTTCCTGCCAATGTTCCACTGGTGGCAACCACATTCACGTTTTGAGCATGTAGTAGATTAATACAAAGAAGAAGTGCTGTAAAAACACTGTATTTCTTAGTTTTATAGAATATATTGTACAAATTCTCCATAGGAATTTTATTTACTTTTTTCAACTCACAAAGATAGTAAAAAAAAATAAATTAAAATAAGAATTCTAGTATTATATGTTTTTTTAATTTATTTGTAAAAAAACTTTCAAAGTTAATCTGCTAAAATGAACCAAAAACTACGGAAAAACTCCAATAAAAACTATTGAAAAGAGTATTTCTATTGCCAAATTCGCTATTTTCTAAAATTCTACTATCTACATAGTTGACGAATTTATAACCTACACCAGCCTGCATTTTGAATATCTTAGCGGGCATGAATGCTATTTTGAATTCAGGACTTAATGTTAAAAAAGGTTTTGTATTAATAGTCCTTTTGGTTCCATTTAATTCTAAGTCATTAACGTTAGATAAAAAAGTCCCAACTTTAGCTGATAAAATAAACTGAATAGGTTTTTCTGCTAATATTACGGAACCAAATTGAACGCCTAAATCTGATGGCGAAATGGAAACAATAGAAGATTCGTTTTGTGAAGATAAATTATATAAATTTTTATCATCATAATTTGTTAATGAAGTGGTTTGGCTTCCATAATAAAATCCTGCAAAATAGACTTTATTAATTATGAGTCCGCCTCCACCATACATCCAGTTTCCTTGCAATCTAGAATTATGCATGATATTATATTCCAAATATCCATAGCCCCCAATTCCGTTATCATGTACTTGAGCATAAGTGCTTTTTCCTACTAAAAAAATGGATATAAGTATTAAAAATATTGTTTTTTTCATTTTACAAAAGATTAAAAATTAAAATTAAGTATTTTTTCATCCACAGCCATATTTCCACTGGCACTGGCATTCCATCCTGGCCAAAACATTTGCCCTGAAGTTTTTCCGTCAACTACTCTTCCTTTATCAAATTGAATCATAGTAGTGTTGAGGCTCATAGATACCCATCCTGGTTTTTTGTGGGCAAACATGGCCTTAGCTTTTGATACAGCATGTGCTTTCATGCCTTCTTTCCATCCTAGAAATTGCATACCTATATTAGCTATAGCTATTCCTTCTGTCTTTTTGTAATTTTCAATAGATACTTGATAATTCATCTCTTGTAACCATTGTTCTTCGTTTAAAATAAAGCCTAAGGATTTAATCCCAATGAGTGCTTTGTCAAATTTATTGGGATAGCCTTGAAATACTTTTTTTATAGGATCATAAGGCGTTTCTACATCTGTTGTCCACGCATAGCTTTTTTTGTTATAAAATTCAAATGGTAATGCTTCTTGATCTTCATAGCCAATAATCAAGTAATAAATAGTAAGCTCATACGTAGTAGAATTGCTAAAAACAGAACATTCGGCACTTCGGCAATTTGCAACCCAATTCACATTAGCTCTAAACTTGATTTCATTGCTTTGATTGCTATAATAGGGGTCATCCAAGTGCATTTCAAAAAGAATTGGCTGGTCTGCTTTTTCTTTTGATTTGATGTCAAATCCATTAATTAACGATTTATAATTTCCTAAATTTCTAAACCATTCGGGAACTAATACAGAAAATTCTTTGCCTTCATTGAGTAATTGGGTCTCTTTTCCAGTTACTAAAATTTTTACCGAACCTTGATAAAATCGTAAGTTGGGCGACTCTACATAGGAATAGTAGATGGAATAAAAAGTACTATCGCTCCCCAATCCTGAAGCACTAAAATGCGTACCCTTTGGAATATCATTTTTATCAAGGTGAACATAACTTCCCAATCGATTGACTCTATGATTATAGCTCCAAAGATGATTGAATCCACGCCATATCATGGCTTTGTTATAGCTTTTTAATGTAGGATCTGTTGTGATTCCTTGCCCAATTAATGTGAGCGAATTCAACAAGATTATCAATACAAAAAATAATTTTTTTATCATTTGAAATTTTTTATATAGTTTAAATTTTAAAAGAAATAGTTTATCCCAATTGTATACGCTTCTCTATTAAAAGAAATTGGAAAATCTAGTATTTTGGATGCATCAGTATTATTTATACTCAACGATTTTTCAAAAACATATTTTTCCAAAATAGTGTTATCTATGGTTGCATTTCCACTGATAGTAGTTCTTGTTCTATTGGCTTGGGTATGAAAGGACCTGATATTGTCTTCTTCTGCTTCAAAAAATATTCGAATATTATCGTTGATTTTGTAAGAAATACCTACACAACCATTGATGCCTAAGTTTAATTGATTTTTAATTTCATATTCATATTCTGCATAGTTTGAAGCATTTGAAGAATCACCAACATTATAAATAAATTTTGAATTATTATACATCGGAATCATCAATCCCACTTTGATATAAGGACTCAACTTTTTTGAAATATCTATTTTGAAAATGGATGTGGGTAAAAAAAGCAATTGTGTGTTTTTTGTACTTGCCGATACACTGTTTGAACTATAGTTGTAATTGTACAATCCAATTGTATTGCCCATCAAATAGCTAAAATTAGCTTCCATTCCAATGTTTTTAGTAAACATTTTCCCTATACCCCCATTGATTAGAATGGATTCGCCAAGGCTAGGTGTGGAATAGAAAGATTGTTCGTTTAATCGATCCAGAGGGTCAAATTGATACAAACTTTTATTGGATCCTTTGCTATAGCTAATCGCTAGACGAGAATACCAATTTTCTTTTATTAATGTATCTTGAGCTTCTATTTTTGATAAACAAAAAATAAGTAAAAATAATATATGGAGTGTCTTATTCATGACTTCGGAATAAATTTAAAACGTGAAAATTATTTAAAAGAATAATGCAGACCAATATTAAGACCTATACAACTGTATGAAACAGGATAAGTTCTTTGATATTTGGTTGTAGCTGTTGAGATAGTGCCCGCAGTGTTTTCTACAAATTTTATTTCATTTTCTGGCAAAAGATTAGAATTATTGGAGAGTAAAGTTGCATTTTTAAATTCTCCTTGAATACTTACTTCTTCTGCTTCAAACATCAAGGAAAGATTTTTATTCAAAGGATACAAAATTCCTAAAGACCCATTAAATCCTCTTACAATTGTGCCGTTATACTGATAAGTGTATGACCCTGATAAACCATTCAATTTAAAATTTTCGGTAATATTTGATTGATTCATCAGCCCAATTACAATGCCTGCTTTTGCATAAATATGAAAGTTTAAAACCTTTGCTTGTGCTACTAAACTACCAATTGTATGAAAATTCTTTGATTTTGATGTCTTGGAATATTCCAAAAGAGATTGATTTGTTAAGCTTTTATCAGAAATAGTTTTCTCTATTCCCATAGTATAAGTGCCTGAAACTTCGCATCCAAAATTTTTGTGAAACATCCATCCACCAGCTGCAGTAAAGGTATTGCCACCTCCCAAACGTATGTATGAGTTGGAGTAACCATTTTGGCTAATTAAATATTCATCGGGGAATGTAGTGTACACACTACCTAATTTATAGCCAGTCAATCCATAAACATAAAATTTACTATTTCCTTGTGAAAATACAAAATGACTACAAATCAAAAATAATATTAAAAATAACTTTTTCATGATGCAAAACTAATCACATTATATTGATTCTAAGCAATTTTTTTTTATCCAAAAAGTACTATCCGATTCATTTTTTATCATTTTTGAGCCCTCTAATTCTTCCAAAATTTCTACTTTTTCACCTTGTTTTGATACTCCAATTACCTGTGTTAAATTCGGGTCTTTATAATTGTAATTATCAGATAATGTTATGATTGCATAATTTTTTTCATTTAAATTTGAACTTTTGCTAATAATTATTATCAATGTAAAAACACTGAGTGCAAAAAACAAAAAGGGTACTTTTTTTGTTTTTACTACAAGTTGTTTTTTTAACAAAAAATAACATATAGAAAAAGTCCCGATACCTAAAAAACATATCATCTGCCATCCAAAAATTGAAAATAAATCTAGAAGCGAAAGCCACCAATTGACAAAAAATAATTGATTGTTTTCATTGGATAAATTCAGCTTGGCGCGCGCTATTTTTAGGTTTAGCTGCGCTTTTTCATTGTTGTAATTTTGTTTTACTGCTTTTTCAAAATACAAAATGGCTTTTCCCCATTCTTTTTGGCTGGCGTAAGCAGTTCCAATATTGTTGTATATCAATGATTTATCTACAGTTTCATCTTTGGTGTGTTGATTCCAAATAGAAATAGCTTGCAAATAATTTTCTTGTTTGTAAGCTTTTTCGGCATCTTGAAGCGATTGTGTATTTCCAAAGTAATAAAAACAACTCCAAACTAAAAGTAACGTATATTTTCTCATCTTCTTATTTTTTAGTCTTTCCAATTTCTTTTTCCAAATTTGTCAATATAGACAAGGTTTCTTCATAGCTTTGCTTCATAGTGTCGGTTCCAAAACTAGAATATAATCCCATTTCGCAGGAATCCAATACGGCTATTAATTGCTCAGACAAGGATTCGGAAACTCCTACAAGACTCAATCGTTCTTGAATATTTTCTCGATTCAATTCAGATGTTTCCATTTGCAATTTATTGGCTAAATAACTCCAAATGCAACGAGTGGTTTCATTGTAGAATGCAATTTTATCGTTTTTATCCAATTCAATTTTTGCCAATTTCATTTGTTTTTGAAGCATAGCGGCTATTTTTTTATCATCGGCAAATCGTGATGACGTTCCAGAAGATAATCGTTCGTAGATTTCATAGATAATCACCAAGAGCAATGGAATCAAACACCAAAGCCAAAAATTATTGAGGGGTGCATGATAATTTGTGACAGCCGAAACCGTGTCGATATTTCCAATTCTTTGTTTTGCTAGGTTGTTTCCATCAAAGGTTTTGCTATTACCTTTTCGTTTGGTAGGAGAGCCTGTAATTTCCAATTCCGTAGGGTCCGCTTTTAGGGTTACATACGCTTTTTTTGTCAAATCAAAATACGTGAACTCAAAAGGAGGCGTTTTATATTTGCCCGGATTGTGTGGAATAGCTACAAAATTCCACGTTTTACTGCCATTATAAACGGGTAGGGGATTGTAATTCTCTTTTAAGGTAGGCTCAAATACCTCAAAATCCTCGTCCCATTCCATTTTTGGATTTTCTATCAAA
>JBIILY010000197.1:0-3530 GCA_044338225.1 Chitinophagales bacterium | reverse complement strand
CAAGTTTAAGAACTCTTGTAAACACACATATTGCAGCTGATTTGGATATTGACTCTACAAACGAGATTCAAAAATTATCTTTGAGTGGAAATGTAATAAAATTAAGTAAAAACGGAGATAGTGTTTCAATAGCAGCTTTCAAAAATATGGCTAATAATGGAACAAGTATTTCGGGCGACAGTGTTGTTTTGGGTGGAACTTTAGATAGAGCTACTACGATTACTACTTCAGCTACCAATACATTGGCAATCTCAGGATTGAGCAAAGCTACTACATCAGACAGTGTGTTGATGTCTAGTGGATCTACAGGTATTGTTAAGAAAATTTCAGTTCCTGAATTGAGAAAATTGAATATAGCCATTACAGCAGCTACTTCGTATACTGTAAGTGATACTTTAGACGCGGTGATCTTTAATGGTTCAGCCAATACTACTTTCACAATTCCTGCCGCTAGTACATGCAAAGGAAAAGAAATTCGTTTTATGAACTATGCAAAATCGGCTTCAAATGTTTCAATTACATTGTCAGCTGCGGTTGTATATGAAGGAGACGTTTCCAATATTACTCATACGGTTATCAATAGTAAAATGACGGTATATGAGTATCCAGAAGGCTTAGGCTCTCAATATGGCAATACAGTTACTATTATAAGCGATGGTACAGATTGGTACAAAGTAGGAATGTAAAAAATTTCCATTTAGTTAATATATTTAGTAAAAGAGGGTTCATTGATTTGAGCCCTCTTTTTTTTGTATTTGATTCTAAAGAATTTAGTATTTTTGGCAAAACTTTTACATGACTCCCGAAAAACATCTTGAGCTTATTTTAGAATATAAAAATAGTTTTACCGAAGCTATAAACAATTATATAAATCACCATTTTTCAGACACTTTTGTCTTGGTAGCTCAAATCACGATGAAATCATTAATTGTGATGTTTTTTTTCTTGCTATCAGATTTTTTGTTTAGTAGATTGCTGAACCCTATCTTGAAAAAAGCGATAAAGGAAAGTGAACAGCCTATGCTACCAGTTTTGGTAAAGAGAAAAATTTTTAGAAGTCTTTTTCGCCTTATTCCTGCCTTTTTTGCATTTATGCTCATTCCCTACATTTTTTACCATCATCCAAAAAGTTTTGAAGTTACTAATAAAATATTTTCAGTTTTTTTACTGGCCATTTTGATGCAGCTAGGCCATCGTTTTTTGAATGTAGTAGAGGATTTGTCTACCGATGAAAATAACTATAGAAGTATTGCCGTTAATTCGTTTGGGCAATTGATACGCATTATTTCATTTGTTATCGTGCTATTTGTCATTATTTCAATTGTTTTTAATGTCAGCGCTTCCGAAATTTTTACAGTTATTGGAGCCATAACAGCTATTTTTTTATTGGTTTTTAGAGATCCTATTTTGGGATTTGTAGCAGGAATTCACGCAGCTTCGTCTCGTATGGTAAAAAAAGGCGATTGGGTTTATTTTCCCAAATATAATTTGGAAGGCTATGTGAAAGAGATTAACCTCATTTCTATTAAGATTGAAAGCTTTGATAAGACTTTTTCTACCATTCCTACTTATGATATTATTTCTTCGGAATTGAAGAATAACGAGCCTATTCATAAGAACAATCGTAGAATGATAAAACGCTCTATCTTTTTGAATATCAATAGTTTTAAGTTTCTTGGAAATGAAGATTTACAGAAATTTGAAGAAAATATTTTGATTGGCAATTATATCAAAAAGAAACAGAATGAATATTCTCAAATGAACTTGAACCAGCCTGCTACACCCCAAACGGTTCAAAAACAATTGACCAATATTGGACTTTTTCGAGTATACGTATATCAATATCTTTTGATTCACAATCATATTGTCAAAGACGATATTTTGCTGGTAAGACAGCGCGAAATTAGTACACAAGGGCTCCCTTTAGAGATATTTTGTTTTGCCAATACATCCGAGTGGGAAGCGTATGAAAAAATCCAATCCGATATTTTTGACTTTATACTTACCAGTGCCAAAGAATTTGGGCTGGAAGTAGTACAAACAGGACTAAAATAGAACTTTTTTAGGACATACAATGTTTTAATCCAAAATAAAATATGGAAAATCAGGTAGAAAAAAAAGCAATCGTTCAGCTGGATTTGGAGACATTATATCCAAATAATGAAGAAATAGCTTTTTTAGATATAAAAGATTTTTTGGTTCAAGAGTGGTTGTTGAAAGAATCTGAATTTAGACTCGCTCTTGAAAATAGGGATTGGCAAGCCTACAAGAGTAAGCATACGCTCATTTTTTGTTCCAATGACGCCATTATTCCGCAGTGGGCTTATATGTTGATAGCGCATTATCTCGAACAAATGGATTCAATAGCCTACTTCAAAAAAGACACGTTTGAAGAAGATGTTTTAATCTCAAAAATTCATAATATATCACTAGAACCCTATCAAAACAAGAGAATCCTCATAAAAGGATGCAGCAAAAAAACCATTTCGCCGTATCCATACATTCTCATCACCCAAAAACTCAATCGAATAGCCAAGTCAGTCGCTTTTGGCGAAAGTTGCAGCAGTGTGCCTTTATTCAAAAATAGTTAGTCTTTGGGAGCTATTCTCGTTGTATGTACGGTATTATTTCCTATTTAATAAATCTATTGTAGGATCATAAATATAGTTTTTGCCTTTGTGCCAAACCGTTTTGGCAGCAGGAGTGAGGTCATAATAAACCACACATTCTTTTTGTAGTTCCCAGCCCAATACAATATTGTCCGAAATAGGTACTTTTTCACCATTGACAAATCCCCAAAGCTTGCCATAAAAATCGGTATAGACCAGCATATCATCCCATATTTCTACTCGAGCAGGCTCATAATTTTCCAGCAAGGTCAATTTCCCTTTATAAAACACATAAAAACGATTGGCAAAATCGATATAAGCCAATACATTTCGTTTCAAAAATTGTTTTTTGGGTTTTACGGTCAGCAATTTTGATTTTTCACCATTATAAAAAACCATCCATTCGCCTATATTATTAAAATAGGTTACTATTTCATTAGCTACTTCATAGTTGGGAGTTTCATAAATTTCTAACGTGTAGATATTTCCATGGTCAAATACTTTAAAATTTCCCAAATAGTCATTGTAGGCTATAATATTTCTAGCTACTTTATAATTATGTGGCAGATAATTATCTATTTCTACCACATTTTTGTTGTATAAAGCATTAAATCCACTATTTTCATATGTAAAAGCCAAAATATTATCTCCTATCTCAAAAGGTTCATTATGCCATCTCATGAGAGTTACTACTGTATCAAAAACGTATGCTTTTAACAAGCCAAAATTATCAACATAAGCAATAATGCTATCGCCTAGTTTGAAATCCCCTTGCGTAAATGTTTCTACTTTTTTTGACGCCTTCCCGTTAAATACACCCAACTGTCCACCTTGTGTATAAGCCATGAGATAATTAGAAACCTTAATGCTTGTAGGTCTAATTGGAAAAATGGTGTATAGTTTGGAATTATAATACAATTT
>JBIILY010000196.1:0-3556 GCA_044338225.1 Chitinophagales bacterium | reverse complement strand
TTCCAATTCATGTAAAATGGCGCGCTCTAAATCCTGTTCTAAATAGGTGTTTTTGAGATTGAGGAAATCTAAAATATAGGGATCTTTAAAGGTGTTTAATAATTCGGGTTTAAACGTTCCAAATTGAGTATTGGCTATTTCATTGCGCTCAAATGCTTTACGTTCAATTTGTTGTTTTAAGGCTCTTTTTCCCAAAGATTCTTCCATCACTTTTTGCGCATAAAACATTCTTGCTTCATTAGTTTTGAGTGGAAATAATTCAATAAAATGAGACCAACTCAATTGTGTAGCCAGTGGTGTCACAATCTTAAAATCATTAAAAACAGTGGCAAATTGCATCATTCTACGCAAATTTCTATCGGAAAAACTCCTTCCATATTTTGTTTCTAATTGTCGTGCCACTGTCACGACAATCTGTTTACCATAATCTGCCCGCTTGTTTAGCAGTATTTCATCATTTATTCGTTTGCCAATTTGCCAAAACAACTGTGTAAGTGCACTATTAGCCTGTGTAGCAATGTGGCGCTAACTTTGCTCAATCAGTAAGCTAATATCGATTATTAACTCAGTATCTCCATGATTAATTTCCAATTTACTCATACTTCAACCCATTTAATTGTTGCTGAATTTCTTGTTCTAAAATTTTTGATTCGGCAAAAAGGCCATCTAGATTGGCTTCAAACCCATTCACTAAAGGTTCAAATATTGCTAATGTTTTCTTTTCTTCCATCTTTCTTACATTTTATACATTTCTAAATCCACGTCTTTCATTTCCAAATTATCATAATTTAAAAAAACAGTTCAAATATAAATCAAAAAGTTCGACCAAAAGAAATTTTTTAAATTGACATAATCCAAAAATGCATCATTTAATTTTTGACAATGTATTGATATGAAAAACTAAACCATTTTTTCAAATTACTAAAATCTAACGTCTTAAATCTAATGTCTAATGTCTACCTCTCCCATACCACACCAAAAACAGCGCTACTGCTATATCTACAATATTCCAAACGGTACGACCCAATGCGATTTTCTCAAACGGCTGAAAGAGCAACGCCAACCCTACAAACACCCACAAAAGACTATTTTCTCGCTCTTGATAAGCAAAAAACGCAAAAGCAGCGGTAGCCACGACTCGCACCAGCTGATAATAGCCATAAGGCATTGGGAGTAAACAAGCCAACAACAATGGAATGAGCAAAAAGGAAAGGGATTTTGTATTCATAAGTTTAATCTACGATATGTTCAAAATATATATTTTCTGAAACTTCAAATGAATCCATCAATTCGGCTGCCTTTTTATTATTTTTTTCATAATAACTAGCCATAATAGGGATATCCAAAATCTCTTGGAGCTTCAATAAAGTATCCAACGAAAACTTTTCATTTCCTTTTACCCATTTATTGATTTGCTGAGGCGACACACCCATCATTTCTGCCAATTGTTTTTGAGTCATACCTAGTTCCTTCAATTTTGAAAGGATCTTAAAGGCTATTCGTTTTGACTCTTTCAACCAATAATGATTTTCTACTCGAAATTTTGCTTCCACAAATATTTCTGTATCCGTATCGTTTACTAAATTTTTAAATCTTTTTAAATTTTCCATAATTTATTCATTTATAATAAAGTCATAAAAAGCATCTTCAAATGTAATATTCTTTTCAATTAAAAAATCCCTTACTTTATTTAATTTTTTCAACTCGTTTGTCGTGTCGGGATGTTCTTGCATTTTTTGAGTTATTTTAATTGCGCCTCCTGTTATCAAAAAAACTTCTGCATCTATTTTTATTGCATAAAGTCTAAGTTTACTTCTTCCTCTTTTATTTCTTTTTCCTTTTTGAAGCGATAAAATTATAGGCTCCGAAACTCTTAAATTCTCAAAATATTGATTCAGGCTTTTCTTATTATTATTTAATTGGTTTAAAAATACTTCTAATTCATATGCATCCTCTATAATCTCGTCTATAAAATCTGAACTTTCTTTAATATTATTTTCTTGAGTAAATTCAAATAGATATTCTATATCATTCCACTGATTTAATAAACGTCTAAACTCATTAATAGATTTTTCATCATATTGAACGGCATATAATTTTTCTGCAAAGATACAAACTATTTTCATAAAATCAACCCATGAGTTTATTTTTTTTTAAATTATCTAACGCCTACTACTCCCATACCACCCCAAAAACACCGCTACGGCGATATCTACTCCATTCCAGAGCGTACGCCCCAAAGCGATTTTCTCAAAAGGCTGAAACAACAACGCCAACCCCACAAACACCCACAATAGACTATTACCTCGCTCTTGATAAGCAAAAAACGCAAAAGCTACCGTAGCCACCACGCGCACCAGCTGATAATAGCCATAAGGCATAGGGAGCAAACAAGCCAACAACAATGGAATGAGCAAAAAGGAAAGAGATTTTGTATTCATAAGTTTATTTTACAGTATGTTCAAAGCGTTCTTTGGTAGAAATGCCTTTGCGATGCAATGCTCTCACTTCCCAAGGAGGTAATGACAAAGGCTCTGACCACAGACCTATTTTCATAGAACGTGCTTCTAATTCTAACTGAGCTAATTCTTTATCATTTGAATATTCTTTATAATGCCACGCTAAACCTGCTTTGACCATTTCAACAGAAATATCTAAACCCTCAGGAGTATAACCTCTACATACCCAACGACCATGCCTATCCACATCTACTTTTTTTATACGTATCATTTTCTTAAAACATAAACTTCCCAAGTAATTTTTTGAAACTTTATAAAATGGCATACCTTTTTCAGGTGCATCTATAGCATCTATTCGTATGCGTTGTGGCTTATTGTTGAATAGCAAATCATAAGTGTCTCCGTCTAAAATTTTTATAACTTTGTACGTATCATTTTCTAGATTATTATCATTTTTTCTATTGCATGAAAAAAATAAAAAAAATAAAAAAATCATATAAAATCTCATCTAAATCAATATCCATTTAATCACAACAATTCTTCTTTTTTCATCATTTTCAGCATATTTTATCTTTAGATTAGGAAATTCTTCTCCTTTACCAAAATATTTTATATCCACTACAAGCCTTTTTTTAATATCCTCATCTTCTATTTTATTAAAATAATTTTCAAAAACATTTTTAATTGATTCCGCTCTAAGTTCTGATAATTTTAGATTTAAGTCATTATTAGTAGGATTTTTAACACCTAATTTTTCTTTTAATCTATTATATGTTGGTGAATTTTTTGAAAATTCTTGTGCATCTGAATAACCTATAATTACAATATCTGCTTTTAATGTTCTGTTTGGATATTTTTTAACTTCTGATACGATTCTATCAAATAAATCTTTATACCCAATAGCAACTTTTTCATAACTTTCAAAAGGAATTTCATAATCACCAGGAGAAAATGCTTTTTTCATGCCATACTCACCTCTAGAATCCTTTAATACTTGATTTTCGCTAAAGTCCAAATCTTCCTTTGTTGTAATTATATACATTCTTATTTTATTTTGAGAGACATTTCCTCTCACTACAAAACTATTATTTTTACTT
>JBIILY010000195.1:0-3565 GCA_044338225.1 Chitinophagales bacterium | reverse complement strand
ATGCAAATTCCGATTACAACAATAGCGACCACCGAAAACACCAAAACATTTAACCAAATCAAACGAAGAGATAATAAACGTGTTTTGACTGTATATTCCAATGTATTGAACGGATTCAATGCCAATGAAATCAACCAACAAATCAAACAAGAGCTCAAGAGCTATAAATTTGAAAATGGCGTATCGTACCGATTTAGCGGCGAGCAAGAAGAACAAGCCAAAAACCAAAATTTCTTAGGTTTGGCATTATTGTATGCGTTGATAGGTGTAGCAACGATTATCATTTTGCAGTTCAACTCTACATCCAAAACGGTTATCATTATGGCCACGATTCTTTTGAGTTTCAGTGGTGTATTTCTAGGATATGTATTTACCAATATGAATTTCGTTATCCTGATGACCATGATGGGAATCATATCGCTGGCCGGTGTGGTGGTGAAAAATGGTATCGTGCTCATGGACTTTTTTGTACTTTTATTAGACGAAAAAGTAGCTGAACGCGGTGAAGAAAAACATGACGATTTATCGATTGATGATATTCGCGATGTGATAGTAGAAAGTGGCAAATCGCGTCTAAGACCGGTATTGCTAACGGCTACTACAGCGGTTTTGGGATTGATTCCTCTAGCAATTGGACTCAATTTCAACTTCTTTACCTTCCTTAGTGACCTTAATCCGCATATCTATGTAGGCGGCGATAACGTCATCTTCTGGGGACCATTGGCGTGGACGATCATTTTTGGTCTAACGTATGCCACCATCCTTACCCTCATTATGGTACCTGTCATGTTCTATATGGTCAGTGTGTGGAAGCATAATATTAGAAAAAGAAAGTTATCTAAATCTTTATAACAGATTAATTCAGGTTAATATGTTCGTTTAGATTTAGAAATACCGTTATTGTCAATGCCTGAAATAAGCTGAACACCTTTAAGAAAAAGTAAGCATTAATATTTAAAAATCATTTATGAAAAAAAATAGTATTTTATTGGTTCTATTTATTCTAATTAGTCCTATTGCATTTTCACAAAACAATAGGATGAGTCATAGCAATACCATTGGATGGTTCAATGTTTTTGGCACGGTAAAGCTCTCTGAAAAAATAGGCATACATACCGAATACCAATTTCGTAGAGAAAATGTAATTACGGACTGGCAGCAAAGCTTACTCCGAATAGGTGTCAACTATTCCCTTAATCCTAGAGTATTGTTTAGAGTGGGCTACGCTTGGATAGAGACATTTCCGTATGGTGAATATCCCATAAATGGAATGGGAAAAGACTTTACCGAACATCGTATATTTCAAATGGTACAGCTTTCACATAAAGAAGGTATTTTAGACCTTTCGCATCGATTTATGTTGGAGCAGCGTTTTGTAGGCAGATACAGTTCTACTCTTTTAGAACATGAAGATGAATATCCTCTTCTTCATAGAGCGAGATATATGGCACGTATTCAATTCCCTCTAAAAGGAAAAACTATCACAGATAGGACTCCATACGCAGTTTTATATGATGAAATCTTTATCGGGTTTGGGAATAATGTAAATGCAAATATTTTTGACCAGAATAGATTGGGATTATTATTAGGGTATCGCTACAATAAAAATATACGTTTTGAAGGAGGTTATCTGAATCAAATTTTACAATTTGGTAGACAAATAAACGGACAAAATGTAATTCAATACAATCATGGATTTATTTTCAACGCTTTGCTCAATTTTGACTTATCAAAAAAACAAATAGATAACTTTAAATAGAAAATGGGTTAATTAATTTTTTATTTTCATTGTAATTTTTTCTATATATTTTTGTCAAAAAAATATAAAAAATTTATGAAACGTATTATTTTCTTATTATTTATTTCGTCTCAATCATTGTTTTCACAAAACACGACAACCGTTAATACCAAAGTGAATGTCATGGGTATGGATATTATGGATGTTCAGGTTCAAGAAACCAATACTACAAATTCAAATTCAAATCAACAACAGGTAGGATCTGTTCCACAAAACCAAAATAATGGTGGCCAATCCAAGCCTAGTAGTTGCACGTTTCCGATTTCAGGTTCGGAATATGGAAAAGTAACCGCTTCCATAAAAAGCCAAAGTTTTGAAGAAACACAGCTAAAAATAGCGAAACAAGCAACAAAAGCAAATTGTATGAGCACGGCTCAAATTAAGGGAATTTGCAAAATGTTTTCTTTTGAAGAGTCTAAGTTAGAATTCGCCATTTTTGCACATACCTATTGCACCGATAAAAACAATTACTATTCATTAAATGATGTATTTTCATATTCCGCATCGGTAGATAGTTTAACCGATGCCATTGAGAATAAGCATTAATTCAATTTTTAAATATATATAGATGCGAATCATTGGATTATTAATAATTTATACGGTCTTGTCTTTGGGCTGTGGCAAAAATGATACCACCGCTATAGAAGGCATGTATTTTCCTCCCATCAACTCCTCAACTTGGGAGACAAAATCAGTATCCAACCTTAATTGGGACACCAGTAAAATTAAATCCTTAAAAGATTTTTTGATTCAAAACAATACGAAATCATTTATTATTTTAGTAAATGGGAGGATAGTATTGGAAGAATATTACAATGGACACAATGCTTCCGCTACTTGGGAATGGAATAGTGCGGGAAAAACGTTGGTAGCTTCCACTATTGGCATAGCACAACAAGAAAATTTATTAAATATCAACAATAAAGCATCTGAATATCTTGGAAGTGGATGGACAAATATGCCTGTAGATAAAGAGAATTTAATTACTTGCAAAAATTTATTATCGATGACTTCGGGTATTGATGACACCAAACAATTGGTCACAAAATCCAATTTAACCTACCTTGCAGATGCGAGTACAAGATGGTCGTACCACAATGTATTTCAAAAGCTTATGGATGTTGTAACCAGTGCAAATAAATCAGATTTTGAAAGTTATTTTAATTCAAGATTGAAAAACAAAATAGGCATGGATGGTTTTTGGAATAATGGAATTGTGTTTAAAATCTATAATAGTAATACGAGAAGTATGGCTCGTTTTGGGCTACTGGCATTAAATCTAGGCAAATGGGAGAATGAACAAATCTTGAATGAAACCTTCTTTAAAGAAAGCGTTTCTTCTTCTCAATCCATTAATCCAGCTTATGGTTATTTGTGGTGGCTCAACGGAAAAAACAAATTCATGATTCCTACCGAACAAAACGTATATCAAGGATCTTTAATCCCTAATGCACCTAGCGACATGTATGCTGCTATGGGTGCCAATGATCAAAGAATTTATATAATTCCTAGTAAGAAAATGGTGATTGTGCGAATGGGAGAGGCTTCTAATCCTACCAATCCAAACTTTGCAATTTCAGGATTTGACTCATTGCTTTGGGACAAGTTAAATGCCGTTATAAAATAGTTAGCGGTAAATATACTAACAAACCATTTATAATATAGCACGTCTAGTTGAAAAAAAAATATGAGACTACTAATTTTACTTTCTGTTATAATTTTTTCTTGTAACAAGGACAACAGTGCAGACACACCTATCCCAACTGC
>JBIILY010000194.1:0-3572 GCA_044338225.1 Chitinophagales bacterium | reverse complement strand
TCCATCTTCCCAAGTAATTTTTTCTTTACTAGGCGCACAACTTTTTGTCATAAACGAATAATCGCATGAAAAGTCTTTAAATATTACGGTTCTATAACTTTCTGGGTGAATTCCTTCCTTCATTTTATTATATTTTGGAGTGCAAAGATAATGTTTTTTTTTTAATATTAAATTATTTTTTAAGATTTCTAGCAATATTCATCAAATAACCAAAATGAATTCCCTCGTGTATTAGATTAAATTGCATTGCATCGTCTATATTTTCTAGCGTATTTTGGAAACTGGTTTTGTATTCGGTATAATTTTGAAAAACATTATTCTCCGAATCTTTTTCAAATTTTTCTATTTGTGAAATCAATAGATTAGCTATTTCAGCTCTATCCGCTTCCGTAAAAGAGGTTTCTGGAGTCGTGCCTTTTTTATATTTTTCTATAAATGCTGAAGATGTATAATTTTCATTTCCCGATAAAGAATAACACAACGCATCAAAAACGGCTACGATATGACCAATATTCCAAATCATATTGTTGTTGAATCCTTGAGGAATTTGATTCAAGGCCTCCATATCAAAACGATTGAGATAATTCAAATAATTTTGACGACTCAGCTTGGTTAAACTAATAATTCTATCCATTTTGAATCGCTTTATTTAAAAGTCCACTCATAATCAAATATCCATCTTCATTGCCTAGCTCGCTTTCCATACATCGCTCTGGATGTGGCATCATCCCAAAAACATTGCCATTTTTATTCATCACACCCGCGATATTATCTACAGCACCATTAAAATTATATTCCTCTGCTATTTCACCTGATGCCGAACAATATCTAAATAAAATTTGACCATTATTTTTTAATTCTTGTAATGTATTTTCATCACAAAAATATCGGCCTTCGGCGTGCGCTACAGGTATTTTCAATACTTTATTACTTGGAATATTTTGAGTTAATAATGACACTCCATCTGCTTTCAAAAATTTATTTTCACATACAAATTTTTGGTTTTTATTTCTCAGTAATACCCCTGGCAAAAGCCCAGCCTCACATAAGATTTGAAAGCCATTACAAATCCCTACAACTTTCCCTCCTTGATTTGCAAATTCAATAACTTTCTCCATAATAGGCGAAAAACGAGCAATAGCACCTGTTCTTAGATAGTCTCCAAAAGAAAAGCCACCGGGTAATACAATACAGTCTTCTTTTGAAAACATAGTCAAATCCGAATCTTTGTGCCATAATTCAATAGCTTCTTGTTTCAAAACATTTTTAATTACATGCAACATGTCTTTGTCACAGTTACTACCGGGAAAGATTACGACACCAAATTTCATTTTAATATATTTATGCTACAAAAATAATACAATTTTGACCAACCCTTACATGTTATTTTTCCATATTTCAAAAGATAATTCTGCTTGAATTTCCAACATTTTCAGACCATTCATTACACGGGCTCCTCGTTCTTTACTTTTTTTCATAAAAGAAGTTTCAAGCGGATTGTAAATCAAATCGATACAAAAATGATTGGAATTAATAAAATCATATTCTATAGGAGGAAAATCGCTAATCAATGGATACATGCCCAACGGCGAAGTATTGACTACAATTCCATAATTATGCATCATTTCTTTTGAAATAGCTTCATACGTAACACCCTTTTGTGGATTTCGAGAAACAAAATCCGAATCTACATTAAAATAGGTTTTCAAAGAATATGAAATCGCTTTTGATGCTCCTCCAGTACCTATTATTAATGCTTTCTTAGACAATTCAAATGATTCATTTTCAATACTTTTTGCAAAACCTAAATAATCTGTATTATATCCTTTTGACTTGCCATTTTTAAAAGAAATACAATTAACTGCCCCTATTTTTTGAGCATGAATATCAATTTCGTCAAGCAAGGGCAATACTTTTTCTTTATAAGGAATAGTTACGTTAACACCTACAAAGGTCTCTTTAAGATGATTAAAAAGAATAGATAATTCTTTTTCTTGAACTTCAAGAAACTCATAGGAAAAATCAGAAATAGATTCATTTTGAAACTTAGTATTAAAATAAGTCTTTGAAAAAGAATGTGATAAGGATTTGCCTATAAGTCCTAGCTTATATTTCATTATTTTTAGATTGATAATGAATCAAAACATCCTGTATACTTTTCAAATCGGCAATCCAAGGGGTATAATCAAATACAATTTGATAGGATTGTGGACTAAACTCCATACCCATCATAAAACTCATGAGACCTGCGTCCATTTTACCTTCTTCAAAATAGATAATGGATTGATAAAAATATAATTCGCCATAATTATAGGTTTCAATAGCTTCTTTAATGAGTTCCAAAGCTTCTGATGATTGTCCATTGATATATAGCGCCAAACTCAATTTTGCATAAGCCAAATACATTTCGGGATCTATCTTAATCATGGTTTTCAAAACATCTATCGACTCATCTAGCATATCCATTCCCAGCATAATATTTGCCTTTAATTCAAGGAAATATACGTTATTTTTGGAATATCCAACTGCTTTTTGAATGAGAGAATACGCTGCGTTATATTTTTTTTCTTCAAAATACATCAACGCAAGGTGAAAATACAAATCGGGATTTTCATCATCAATTGCCATGGCTTCTTTAAAACAAACCTTTGCTTTTTTATATTGTTTCAATTCTCGGTAACAAACCCCCATTATAATATAATTATAGGCTGTAAGTCCATCCGTTTTTTCAAGCTCCAATAAAAAATTTAAAGCCTTTTCATAATCATTATTTTCATAATATGTAATGGCCATATTATTGATACACTCCTCATTTTCTGGTTCTATAGCCAAAATATATTCTAAGGCTTCAATGGCCTTGTCTATTTGTTTGGATTCTCTATATGCGAGATACAAGTGATACCAAGCTATAATATTATATGGATCTTCGTCAATTAATTCTGAAAAAATTGCAATTTTATCGGTGGAAGATTGATGGAATTGAAATGCGAAACTTATCGTCACAAAAGCTTCTTCATTTTTCGGATTGATTTTCAATGCTTTTTTCACCGCTGAAATCATATTGGTATAGTCCCCCATTTCTTCAAAGACATCGGCCATTTGAAGATATAAAGAATCTTTATCTTCAAAACAACTTTTGAGTCCTTTTTTAATTGTATCAAGGGCTTCATCAAATTGATTTCGTTGAAGAAAAATTTCGGATTTGATTAAATAAAAATTGACATCGGAATAATCCAACGTAAAATTATTTTCGAGAGTCTCTTCTGCACTTTCAAGATCACCTAGCTCAAGATAAGCATCAGCCTTGGCTAAGCTAAACTCAGAAGAATAAGGAAAAATATTCAAAGCCAATTCGCTCGCCTCAAGTGCATCAGATGCTTTATTGGATTGTAGGAAATAATGAATAATTTCTTCAAAATCTTCTTCCGAGAAATGAATAGGTTCATTATGTTCACGGGCAAATTGATATTGCTCTACAAGCGCCATCAATTTTTCTTCATTTTCCTCAAATTCGTTATTTCTCATTCAAGACTTTTACTCTTACTATTGAAACATAAAAATAAAACAAATAG
>JBIILY010000190.1:0-3621 GCA_044338225.1 Chitinophagales bacterium | reverse complement strand
AGGCTATCATTATTTTAACCGATGGAGAAGATAATGAAGGCGAGGCAGAAAGTGCTATTGAAAATGCAAAAAAAGCGGGCGTGAGAGTATTCTCAATAGGTGTAGGTGAAGAAGCGGGTGCGCCTATTCCTATGGGAAATGACTTTAAGCGCGATGCTAATGGTGAAATCGTAAAAACAGCATTTGATAGAAAAATGCTTGAGAATTTAGCTTCTATAGGCAACGGCGCTTTCTTTCAATTGGGCAAGCAGACGGATATTGTAGAAGATGTATTGGGCGAAATATCCAAAATGGAAGGAAAAGAATATGAAGAATTTGATTTTTCTAGTTATAATAGCTATTTTTATTGGTTTTTATTGATTGTTTTACTATTAATTTTTGTTGAATTTATGATTCCAGATACAGGATTTAAAGCCAAATTGCGAATGACTATATTGGTTCTGGTTTTAGTACCATCTTTTGTTTTTTCGCAAGAAAAAGAACCTAAAAAACAAGGCAATCAATATTTGCGAAGCGGAAATTCAAAATATCAGTCGAGTAAGTTTGAAGAAGCAGAGATTCAATATAGAAAGTCGCTAGCTGCGGTCAAAAATAATAAAGCAGCACAATACAATCTAGGCAATGCACTCTACGAACAAAAAAAGTATAAGGAAAGTGTGGTGCAATATCAACAAACTATAGATAAGAATGATGATAAAGCCTTGAAAGCAAAGGCGTATCACAATATGGGGAATGCGCATTATAAAAATAATAATACCGAAGAAGCGATTAAGGCGTATGAAAATGCACTCAAGCTCAATCCTGCCGATATGGATACTAAAATAAATCTGGCATTGGCGAAGAAAAAACAACAAAATAAAGGCGGCGGCGGAAGCAATAATAAACAAAATTCCAATCAAGATAAAAAACAAGATCAAAAAGGACAAGGAGATCAGAAGGACGATCAAGGTAAGCCTCAAGATCAAAAAGGTGATGGTAAAGGCGAAGAAAAAGAGCAAAAATCGAATCCACAATCGGGTAAAGGGGAAATGAGCAAAGAAGATGCGGAAAAACTTTTAGAAGCACTCAAAAATCAAGAACAAAATACCCAAAAGAAAATGGAAATGCAAAAACAAAAACCCGAACAGAAAAAAATAGAAAAAGATTGGTAAAGATCTTTGCTTTAAAGAATTAAATTTAAGTCCCAATTTTGAAAAAAATTGGGACTTTTTTTATGCGGTTAATCTTCGATTGTTCTGGGCTTAAAAGTTAATTAGTGTTAAAAAAAGGCCGTTTTTTATACTTTTTCAAACGTTTAATAAAAATTTTCTACGTTCACTCAAAATTTCGGAAAAATATTTGGAGTTACTCTAACTTTGCATAAAGGAAAAAGTAGTAAAAATATCTTATCAATAAATACTATAAAATGAAAAGCCAAACACTATTGTGAAAACAAAACAAAAAACCAAAAAGCATTTATGAAATTTAGTCAATATAAATATGAAAACAAAACAAAAAACCTAATTGTAGTAAAGAAATTAAACAAAACGATGGCTGATAATACAATGAAAACAAATCAAGCCTAATAAAATACTATGAAAGCAAAACAAAAAACCTAATCATAGTATAGAGATTAAACAAAACGATGGCTGATAATAGTATGAAAACAAAACAAGCCTAATAAAATACTATGAAAACAAAACAAAAAACCTAATCATAGTAGAGAGATTAAACAAAACGATGGCTGATAATACAATGAAAACAAATCAAGCCTAACAAAATACTATGAAAGCAAAACAAAAAACCTTTATAACAGTGCGGAAAAACAAAATATATACTAATGCTGTGAAAATGAAAAAACCTAAAACTACTATGAAAGCAAAACAAAAAACCAAATAGAGTAGAGAGATTAAACAAAACATTAGCTGATATAATACTTTGAAAACAAAACAGATCTAACCTAAAAACTATGAAAGCAAAACAAAAACCTAAATTAAAACAGCATAAGTAAACTTAAATAAAGATGCTGTGAAAACAAAAGATCACCTACTGTGAAAACATAACAAAAACCAAATCATAGTAGAGAGATTAAACAAAACGTTAGCTGATAATACAATGAAAACAAAACAGATCTAACCTAAAAACTATGAAAGAAAAACAAAAACCCTAATTATAGTATAGAGATTAAACAAAACGATGGCGGATAATACTATGAAAGCAAAACAAAAACCTAATCATAGTAGAGAGATTAAACAAAACGTTAGCTGATAATACAATGAAAACAAATCAAGCCTAACAAAATACTATGAAAGCAAAACAAAAAACCTAATTGTAGTAAAGAAATTAAACAAAACGATGGCTGATAATAGTATGAAAATAAATCAAGCCTAATAAAATACTGTGAAAACTAAACAAGCCTAATAAAATGCTGTAAAAAACAAAACAAAAAATCTAAAAGCGTTCATAAAATTTAGTTATGTCTTATAGTATGGCGGCGGGGTCAAAAATTTGGACGGGTAATCCAATAACTTAAAAGCCGAGTTACATTGAAGATTAACTTTAAATTAAACTATTTTTTAACAAACTAAATTCATTCAAATGAAAATTTTACCGCAAATCTTGAAACCAACCAGGATAAAAATGTGCATTTTTGGAATTTCATTACTCTTTTTAATGAACTCTTGTACAAAAGATGAAGTACAGAAGAGTAATTCTATCGCAAACAACGAAACTGAAATAGTAGAAACAAAGGGAGATGGGACAATAACTCATAATGTATACTACAAAGGCGAAAAATTTGTATTAAAAGGCAAACAGGATTTTGAAAACAAATTAGTAAATTGGGAGAATATTCCAGATAAGTTGAAAGAATGGAATAAGACGGGCGAAGAAGAAGTTGTATCTCAAGTACTATTATACGATGATCGAACTGATGTTTACTTATTTGACTCAAAAGAGGAACACCAAGAAATGTTCACCTTTGCTGAAGGAAATCAAAATCGTTTAAAAGGTCAGAATGAAGTTACTTTAAAAACATATAATGATATTGCAACAAGTGGTTCAGGCGGTACTATCTATGGAAATATTTTAAGGTCTATCGCAAATTGTTGTTGGGCGAAAAGATGTTTTGGTAACTTTTGGTGTTATGGAGATGGTGCAGGTTCTTTACCAAGCTCTGAAGATAATGAAATAAGTGGGATTCAACTTGGACAGACATGGTGGGGTGCCGAAAGAGCGCAGTTCGTTTGTTGTCAGTTTTCAAATTGGGGTGGCTCACGGCTCTATATAACTAAAGTAACAACAAACCCAATAGCGTATGCAAATATGTTCAATTATAATTATACATATATTTGGAATAGAAACTGGAACGATGCTATTTCTAGCTACGAGCTGTTTCAAACAAACTCATTTTTGTCAGGTCAACGAATTTAAAATTCAATTTTTAAAGGAGGAGCAGAATTTTCTGCTCCTCCTTATTTATAACTGTAAATTAATTTAAAATATGAAGTACTTATTTATAATATCAATATTAATTTTAACATTTTCTTGCTGTAAAACTGATCCTGAAATTGTGATAACTGAAACAGATAAACAAGGCAACATAATTAAAGGGGACACAAATACAGGTAAATTTGCCATTTG
>JBIILY010000189.1:0-3635 GCA_044338225.1 Chitinophagales bacterium | reverse complement strand
CAAAATATGACGGAGATACACAATTTGGAAAAGAATTGAAAATTGATGAAAAGGGTATTTATGATTTTGATTGTAATTACGGCAATAATGTATATTTTTACATAGATAAAGAAACTTTAATTTGTGTAAACTTGCCAGATTCCCTCAATACGAGAGTTGCTACCGCATACAAATATATCATAGATTATAGAGTACTTAGTAGCAAACAATCTTGTAGCGGCGATGTTGGTAGTTTTGAAATGCGAAAAATTGAGTTATATTCTTGTAGAAGGATATAAATCCTTGCTTTATTATTGAAATACTTTACACACTATACGTTTCATGAATTTTTGGGATTTCTACATAGTTAAATCCTTTTTTGATGAGTTTGTTTCTAAAATTCTCTTGAACATCAGGTTCTCCGTGCACGATAAAAAATTTAGCTACTTTTTTGGAGTCTTGGCAGCTCAAAAATTGCATCAAATCCATATAATCTGCATGAGCACTAAAACTTTTGATTTTATTAACTTCGGCATTTTTCTTAAATATTTTCCCAAAAATCTTCACTTCTTCGGTATCGGTTTGGAGTCTTGCGCCAAGGCTAGAGGGTTCGCAGTAGCCTACAATGAGGATGGTATTTTTTGCCTCTTCAATATTATTGGCAATATGATGTTTTACACGTCCTGCATCCGCCATTCCCGATGCGGATAATATTACACAAGGGGCATCATTGCTATTCAAGGCTTTTGAATCTTGTACATCCGTAATATAGGTTAAATTTTCAAACCCAAAAGGATCGCTATCTCTTTTCATATATTCTCGCAAGGAGTTGTTGTAGCATTCTTTGTGTTTTTTTGTAATTTCTGTAGTTAAATAAGAAAGTGGGCTGTCTACATAATACTTAAGGTGAGGCAATTTTTTGGAAATATCCAATCTGTTGAGCGCATAGACGATTTCTTGTGTTCTACCAAGACTAAATGAAGGTATGATGAGTTTGCCTTTTTTGTGGACGCAGGTGTTCATGATTTCTTTTAGTAAGATTTCTTCGCTGATGGACAAATCGTCATGCAACGAATCTCCATAGGTGCTTTCACAAATAATGACATCGGCCTGTGGAAAAGAGGCAGGAGAATTAAGAATGGGGTCGTTGTAGCGACCTACATCTCCCGAAAAGCAAATTTTGGTTGTTTTTTCATCTTCTTCAATACTTAAATTCACAACAGCACTTCCTAGAATATGTCCCGCTTCGGTAAACATACAAGTAACATTTTCTAATACCTCAAAAACTTCATTTAAAGGCCTTACATGAAAATAGTTGAGTGCATTTTCTGCATCGGCAGAAGTGTATAAAGGCTCTAGGGGTGTTTTATTTTGAGCTTTTCGTCTTTTGTTCAAATAATTAACATCTTCTTCTTGAATCTTGGCGCTGTCTTTTAGCAATGCCTCCGCCAAACTAAATGTAGCCGGAGTACAAAAGATTTTTCCCGAAAATCCTTCTTTAACCAGTTTGGGAATAAGCCCCGAATGGTCTATATGAGCATGGGATAAAACTAAGGCGTCAATTTCTACAGGAATAAATCCAAAATGTCTGTTTAGCGTTTCTGTTTCATGTCCTCCTCCTTGAAACAGTCCACAATCCAGCAAAATATTTTTACCGTTTTTTAGATGAATAAGGTGTTTACTACCTGTAACAGTGCCAGCGGCGCCATGAAATGATATTTTCATATTTTATAATTATTTGTTATCTACAAAGATACGCATTTTTTTTCATTGCAATGCAAGGGAATAATCGTGCGTCTAACCGCTAATTCATTGTATAAAAAATGCCCCAAACGGCTAATTTTTAAGAGAAAAGTAATTGGACTAAATACGAAAAATAAGGGTAAGGTAAGACCTAGTTGATGAATGGTGTCAAATCCATAGAATACATTTCCATATAGATCAATACTAGCCAATGCTTTTACCGCTTTTTCTTTATCTATACTCGGATGTGAAATCGTTCTAATATCTTCAATGGCAATTTGCTTTTTTCTGTCAATTTGCGCAATCTTTTTAGCAAAACGCTTGCACATTGGGCACCAGCCATCTATAAATAGCGTAAGTTTTATATTTTCAGTTTTTTGCATAAAAAAGCCCCAAAAGATTTTGTCTTTTAAGGCTCAAAATTAATTGATTCCAAATAAATCATTAGAAATGATTAATCGCAAAACTGATTATAATTCAATTAATTTTTAATTGAAACAATCAGTATGCGGGATTAAACCCAACTAACACTATTTTCCTAAAGGTTATAGAGAAACTTGGGTTTAATTTTTTTTAAGCTTTGTGCTCTTCTTCAGCAGCAAGAGTTTCTACGGCTGCTGCTTCACCTGAAATTGTGTTTTTTGCAGTTTCGATAAGTTCTTCACCTTTTTCTACTACCGTGTCTTTTGCAGTATGAAGTGCTTCTTCTGCTTTGTGAAGCAATTCTTTTCCTTCTTCTTGTATTTCAGCGCTTACCTCAGCAACTTTGTTTTTGATACCTTCGATAGTTCCCCCAGAGTTTTCTACTACATCTTTAGCAGCTTCTACGGTTTTGTCCATCAATTCTTTTCCTTGTTCTTGAAGGTTAGTTCCCATTTCAGAAACTTGGTCTTTAATACTGTTTAAAGTCTCTCCAGAGTTTTCTACTGCATGTTTTGCAGCGTCTACTGTATTTTCAATGGTTGCTTGCCCTTTTGAAAATAATCCTTTTAATGCATCTAATAGTCCCATGATATTTTTATTTAATTTAATTTGAACTACAAAAATATAACAATTTTTAGCAATATGGAATTAAAAAAACTTAAAGAAAATGCAAAGAGGCTATTTAAAAGGATTTATTTATAATTTTCTAATTAATTTTGCTAACTTTTTTATTTTCAATTAGTCTATAATGAAACAAATTTTTGTATTAACCCTATCTTTAATTATTTTTAACTATTCAAATGCATTTCACAATGACCATTCATGTATGAGTCATAAGAAAAAAGTATATCAAAAAAAGAGTGGAAAATCTAATGGAACAACTGTTACGCAGTATATTCCTACGCATGACTTTGATTTGTTGCATACAGATTTGAATTTGAAGCCTTTGTGGAATGAAAAGCAAATGAAAGGGGAGGCAATCCTTACTATGGTTCCTTATTTTTACCCAAAAAATGAAGTGGTTTTAGATGCAAAATATTTTGATATTCATGAAGTGAAATGGATGCAGAAAAAAGGTTCTACGCCTCTTTCTTTTTCGTATACGGATAGTATTAAATTAAAAATCAGCTTGCCAAAAGAATTTACAAAAAAAGATACGTTGAAGCTTTATATCAAATATACCGCCAATCCTGAGCGTATCAAAAGTCTGGGTGGAAAAGCGATTTCGGCAGATAAAGGATTGTATTTTATCAATGTAGATGGTAGCAGAAAAAATGTGCCTACACAATTGTGGACACAAGGCGAACCCGAAGCTAATTCGGGGTGGTTTCCTACTTTTGATTATCCATCGGAAAAACATAGCCAAACGTTGAAAGTTACCTATGACAAAAAATATGTTTCGCTTTCTAATGGTGCTTTGGTAAGTACAAAATTAAATGCAGACGGAACCAAAACCGACGTTTGGAATCAGAAAAAACCACATGCGGTAT
>JBIILY010000188.1:0-3647 GCA_044338225.1 Chitinophagales bacterium | reverse complement strand
CTTTCAGCAGCCTGCCGAAGCCGAGGGAAAATGGCGCAGAGCCACACTCAGTCAAGTACAGCTTTGCTCATATTTTACGGGCTATACGGATATTTATGAATTTAGACAAGGACTGAAAAACAAGGATAAAAAATTCAATCTCAAAGAATTTCATAATAAATTATTGAGCTTTGGTTCTCCGCCTTTGAAATATATTGAGAAGATGTATTAAGAAAATATATGCTATTTTTTTCTTAGATTAAGAACCAGAGAATTTATAACATTCTTTAATACTTCAATATGCGCAAAATTTACTAAATTTGCCGATTCATTCAATAATAAAACAAGTTAAATATATAATATGCTAGCAGCACTTACCAAATCAATCGCAAAGATTTTTGGAACGAAACAAGAAAAAGACATCAAAGCTATACAACATTTGGTGGATCAAATCCATGTTGAATATGATAAATTAAGTAGTTTATCCCATGATGCGTTGAGACAAAAAACATTGGAATTCAAAAAACGAATTGCAGATTATATTTCCAATTTTGATCAATCCATCTCTGAATTACGCACAAAGATTCAAGAAGAAGAAAACAGCTTGGAAAAAGAAGTGTATCTCAATCAAATTGATGAATTAACCAAAGAAAAAGACATTCATATTGAGGAGGTTTTATTGGAAATTTTACCCGAAGCTTTTGCTGTGGTAAAAGAAGCCGCTAGACGTTTCACCCAAAATGAATCGCTGGAAGTAACGGCAAATGAATTGGACAAAGAATTAGCACAAAAATATCCACATATTCAACTCCATGGAGACAAAGCCATTTATCAAAACAAATGGGATGCCGCAGGGAATGAAGTACATTGGAATATGATTCACTACGATGTACAATTGATTGGAGGAATAGCATTACATCAAGGAAAAATATCGGAGATGGCTACGGGAGAAGGGAAAACTTTGGTAGCTACACTTCCTGTATACCTCAATGCCTTGACAGGTCTAGGCGTTCACTTGGTAACGGTCAATGACTATTTGGCACTTCGTGATAGCCAATGGAATGCGCCTTTATTTAACTTTTTGGGACTTTCTGTAGCATGTATAGACACGACTAAGCCACATAGTGAAGAACGTCAAAAAGCTTATGCTTCGGACATTACGTATGGTACCAATAACGAATTTGGATTTGACTATTTGAGAGATAATATGGTGGAATTCACCGAAGAATTGGTTCAGAAAAAATTACATTTTGCCATAGTGGATGAAACCGATTCCGTATTGATTGACGATGCACGTACACCATTGATTATCTCGGGAAAAGTAGACCAAACGGATAAAGACGAAAAACAATTTTATGAGTTGAAGCCTCGTATTGCAAAGATTTTTGAAGCACAAAAACAAATTGTGAACAAAATTTTCAATGATGCCAAAAATATGATTAACTCAGGCGACACTTCGGATACAGGCGGTGGGTTGGCTTTGCTGAGAGCGCATAGAGGTTTACCAAAATATTCTCCTTTGATTCGTTTCTTGAGTGAAGATGGAAATCGTCAAGTATTGCTCAAAACAGAAGGTAGATATTTGCAAGATAATCAAAAAGAAATGCCGAAAGTTGATACGGAATTGCTTTTTGTAATTGATGAAAAAAATAATTCTGTAACCTTGACCGAGAAAGGGATAGAAATGATTACGGCATCGGGCGAAGACACCAGCTTTTTCGTAATTCCAGATTTGGGAACCGAGACGGGAAAAATCAATAAAATGGACATCAGTGCAGAAGAAAAATTGAAACTGAAAAGCGAGTTGATGCAAAATTATCAAACCAAATCGGAGCGTTTGCATGTAGTGACTCAGCTGTTGAAGGCTTATACCATTTTTGAAAAAGATATTCAATATGTGGTAATGGACAACAAAGTAAAAATTGTAGATGAAAATACAGGTCGTATCATGGATGGCCGAAGATACAGCGATGGATTGCACCAAGCTATTGAAGCTAAAGAAAATGTAAAAGTGGAGGCCAGTAGCCAAACGGTAGCAACCGTTACGCTTCAAAATTATTTCCGTATGTACCACAAATTGGCGGGTATGACAGGAACTGCCGAAACAGAAGCTTCGGAGTTTTGGGAAATATATAAATTGGATGTAATGACCATTCCAACTAATAAAAAAATTATTAGAAACGACCGAAATGATTTGATTTTCAAAACAAAAAGAGAAAAATACAATTCAATTATTGATCAAATCGTTATTTGGCAAGAATTAGGAAGACCGGTTTTAGTGGGAACAACCAATGTGGAAGTATCCGAATTGCTAAGCAGAATGCTTACTCTTAGAAAAATAAAACACAATGTATTGAATGCCAAATACCATGGACGTGAGGCAGAAATAGTAGCTGAAGCTGGAAAACATGGCGCGGTAACGATCGCCACAAACATGGCAGGTAGAGGAACGGATATTAAAATTTCAGAGGAAATCAAAGCATTAGGTGGATTGGCCATTATTGGTTCTGAAAGACATGAAAGCCGTCGTATCGATCGTCAATTGAGAGGACGAAGTGGACGTCAGGGAGATCCGGGAGAGAGTGTATTCTTCGTATCCTTAGAAGATGATTTAATGCGTATTTTTGGTTCGGATCGTATTTCAAAAATTATGGATTCGATGGGATTGAAAGAAGGCGAAGTGATTGAACATAGCATGATTACAAAATCTATCGAACGAGCACAGAAAAAAGTAGAGGAAAATCACTTTGGTATGCGAAAAAGATTGCTCGAATATGATGATGTCATGAACGCACAGCGTGAAGTAATCTACAAAAAGAGAAGAAATGCTCTTTTTGGTGAGCGTTTAAACATTGACATAGACAATGTAATTTTCAATGTAGTTTCGGATATTGTTACATTCAATAAAAAATCAAATGATTTTGAGAATTTCAATCTTGAGATTATCCAATATTTTGGAATTCAAAGTCAAATTGAAGACGCAGAATTTACAGCTACCAAAGCGGATGCTATTGTCAATACGGTTTTTGATGCTATTCTTGCTTATAGAAAGGAAAAGCATCAACAAATTGTTAAAAATATATTCCCTGCATTCAAAAATATTGCACAAAATCAACCTGGTATCGTCAATGTAATTGTACCTATTGCTTATGACAAAACAGAAGTAAATGTATTTTGTAAATTAAAAGATGCGTTGGATTCAGAAGGTGCTTCCATCATCAAAGATATGGAAAAATCTATGGTTTTGGAAACGATTGATGAGCTATGGACTAAGCATTTGAGAGAGATGGATGAATTGAAACAATCGGTTCAAAACGCCGTTTGGGAGCAAAAAGATCCTATTGTAATTTACAAAAAAGAAGCCTTTGAATTATTTGCAAAAATGATTGAAAACAGCAATTTTATGCTTGCGCAAATGTTGGTGAAATATAATTTGAAAGATGAAAGTCAAAGTGGATTTAAAGCTACTACGCAGGAATTGCATACAAATTTCAACAATGTACAAACCAATGAGCGCGACTTCGACAGTTCGGAAGAGTATAGTGCTAACGAGAATGACCGAATTTCTCAACCCAAAAAAGAACCGATACGCATAGAGAATAGAATTGGAAGAAACGATCCTTGTCATTGTGGTAGTGGCAAAAAATTCAAAAACTGCCACGGAAAGG
>JBIILY010000162.1:0-3985 GCA_044338225.1 Chitinophagales bacterium | reverse complement strand
GTTGGCTAATCTTTGTAGCATATCCCCTACGTTTATTACAAAATAATCCTCGGGTGCATTGATATCTATCCATTCATTTTCTTTGGTCAAAAGCTGTAGTCCTTCGGCACTAGCGCCTACCAATAAGGTAATCAAATTGATATCTTCGTGCGCCTCGGCACGAATTGCATTTTTGGGTTCTTGAGAAATAGGTGGGTAATAAATGGCTCGCAATATAGAATTGCCATTATGTATATGTGTGTCAAAATAATTTTCCTCCAATTCCAAATACAAAGCAATTGCTTTTAGAATTTGACTTCCCGTTTGTTCAAAACCTCTATATAATTTCAATCCCAAATCATTAAAATCAGAAATTTCACTTACCATTACATTATTGGGATATTCTTCTTTGATGACATCTAAATCCAATACGGTTTGTCCCATTTGCCAAAATTCTTTCAAATCGGGTGCATCCGAACCTTTTGCATGCTCTTTCCCAAAAGATGTATATCCACGCTGTCCAGCTAGTCCTTCAATTTCATATTTTTGCTTAGCTTCTATAGGCAAAGCAAAAAAATTTGCAATAGACTTATAATATGCATCTATATCATTTTTATCAATATAAATATTTTTGATACAAACAAATCCGAACTCTTCAAATGCAGTTCCTATTTGAGAAACAAATTCATTTTTTAATTCGGTATTCCCTGATACAAAAGAAGATAAGTCTAGACGAGGAATGGTATTCATGATTGAAATTTTTTACAAATTTATAAAAATTATTTATTTCAAGAAATGAAATAAAAATTGGACAATATTTAATATCATGATCCACCCAAAAATTAGATTTGAAAAAAGAGGATTAGGATGTGTTTTTTGTAATTTTTCTATCCAAATAGCCGATACAATAGCCAACGGGGATGCTAAGTATAGAACAACATAAGCATTTTGTGAATAATTAAAGAATATGAAGTAAAATAAAAACAACGGCACAAATGAAATAATCAGAAATTTATACCCATTTTTTGTGAAAAGCATTCTGTTCTTCTTAGAAATACTATACCCAATTAAGATTAAAAGAGTCAAAACCATATTACCAATGTATTGATAATGATGATAAACAATGTTTTTTAATGCTTGGAAATAATGTCCTTGAAACAAAGATTGTTTTAAATAAATATTTTTGAATGTGAATATAACAGAAATCCATCCTTCTATTTTTGCATATTGCGTATAAATCATAAATAATGTAAAAATGGACACAAATAAGGAAATCAATACGATTGAAATCATTTTGTAGCCTTTTCTAAGATTAAACAGTCCAAAAAGTAAAATGGTACTTGTATAAAAAAAACCAATCCACGAACTATAACACATCAAAAAAACAAGTAAACTAAGTATGAATATATATTTGAAACTTCTGTATTTTCCTTTTACCATCATTTTTAAGAATACATAAGAAAAAATAATAAAAAGACTTTGTACAAAAATATCGGGGTGACAATTTAATATTTGAAATGATATAACAGCGGGCGTGGTTAAATACAATAATGCACCGCCTAAAGCATATTTTGAGAAATCTTTTGATGCTTTTTTTAATGTAAGCGTGCATATAGTCAAATAAATAAAAAAGGAAGACAATGCGGTAAGCAAAAAATTGATCCAAACGATATTTTTTATACCAAAAACTGTTTTGAAAAACAAATAGAAATAATAAGAAAACGGAGGATGGGAAATATAAAATCTAGATGCATTTGCATTGATATTTAATGAATTATCCGAAGAAATCATAGGAACCCCATGAATTAAAAAGAAATTTAATTTATTCCAATTATTAATAATATTTATAGAAAAAATAGTATAAAATTCTGGCTTGTAGAATTGACTTTCAAGAAGATAGTACATCCCAATAAATAAAAGACTTAACGCAGCAAATAAAAAAAACAATGATTTTTGCATAAAAATTGATAGATGTTTGACAAAGATATTATATTTGCACTAATTAGGTCTCAAAAAATGCCCATAATTAATGCTAAAGCAGGATCTTAGTCAAAAGCAAAAGCTTAAAATTTCGCAACAGAACATCCAACTTTTTAGGATGATGGAACTTAATTCCATTCAGTTTGATGAAAAAATAAGAGAAGAATTAGAACTAAATCCAGCATTGGAAGACGAGGAAGACGACTCCAATTATCAAGAAAACCTTTCTCCGAGCAAACAAGATAATGACTTCACTTCTGATAGTTTAGACTATGAAGTGGACGATTTTGGCAATGAAATTGACTTTAATGAAGATTCGGAATCCTTTATTGAGAAAGACAATGAAAATGAGGATTATGATGCTTTTTATCAAAAAGACCATCAATATAACGAGTATGATCATAATGTAGATGATGATGAAAGAGACTTATTCATTCCTATTGTTGATCACTCATCCATTATTTCCAATTTAATTAATCAATTCAAATACAACGATTTGACTACCGAAGAATTCAAAATTGGCGAATATATAATTGGGAATATTGACCATGATGGCTATTTGAGACGCGAAATTCAATCTATTGTAGATGATTTAGCCTTTCGATACAATATTGATACTTCGGAAGAAAAAGTAGAACAAATATTGGAACTTATTCAAAATTTAGATCCACCAGGTATTGGCGCTCGAAATATTCAAGAAAATATTTTAATACAATTATATAGAAAACCCTACAATACCATTACAAATTATGCCATTCAGATTGTTGATCGATATTTTGAGCAATTTGTAAAGAAAAATTATTCTTGGATAATCAAGAAATTAAAAATTACGCAAATTACGTTTGATCAGATAGTAAAACTTATTACTTCTTTGAATCCAAAACCTATTGTGGAGGATGAAGAAAGTAAAATTGGAAAATTTATAGTACCCGATTTTTTCATATATAAAGAAGTAAATTCTCTTAAATTGGAGCTACATAGCTACAATATGCCCAATCTTTTTATTAGCCAAGATTTTATTGATATGATAAAAAAAATCAGTGACAACAGAAAGAAAAGTAAGGCTGAGAAAGATGCGATAACTTATATGAATGAAAAAATACAATCCGCACAAAACTTAATTACAACAATCAAACAGAGGCAAGAAACCATGATTTTGATCATGCAATCTATCGTCAACATACAAAAAAAATATTTTCTTTCAGGTGATGAGTCTACACTTCTACCTATGGCATTGAAAGACATTTCGGAGCAGACAGGATTTGATGTATCCACCGTATCTAGGGTTACCAATAGTAAATATATTCAAACAGAATTTGGAATTTTGAGCATGAAATATTTTTTCTCGGACAAAATCACCAATGATGAAGGAGAAGAAATCAGTACCCGAAAAATTAAGCAAGCATTGAAAGAATTGGTAGACGTCGAGGATAAAAACAATCCATATACCGATGAAGAAATTACTAATAAATTACTAGAAAAAGGATTTAAAATAGCGCGAAGAACCGCTTCAAAATACAGAGAACAACTAGGTATTGCACCTAGACATGTTCGTAAAAATAGTCAATAACCAAAAATAAATATATGTCCACTCAGCTCGCTCGTTTTTTTTCATTCTTGTTTCATCCCATTTTTATTCCTTTATACAGTTTTTTTATAATTGTATTTACCTTTCCATTTCAGTATTTATACATTCCCAAAAAAGTTTGGAACATATCCGTGTTTATACTTCTTTTGATGACTTGTATCTTTCCAAGTATTATGACACTCATTCTCAATAAATTAAAGATAGTAGATGATTTGGACATTAGTGTACGCAAACAGCGCATTTTGCCTTATATGATATTTTTATTTTTTTATCTAATGAGTTTTATGATGTTTAAACCCAAGGAAGTCTCTTCAATCATTTTTTTGGAAGATGGACTTATAGCTACTATCTTACTTGGGGCTACAATTTCTATTGGTATTGCATTTTTTCTCAATAATTTTTTAAAAGTCAGTATTCATTCTTGCGCTACGGCCAATT
>JBIILY010000049.1:0-6988 GCA_044338225.1 Chitinophagales bacterium | reverse complement strand
CAAAAAGCACTAATAAAAATATGTTTTCCATTATTCTTTTGACTTTTTTAATCATGGGATTTGTGGGCGCAAGTAGAATCAAACTAGAAGCACATACAAAAAATGAAGTCTACGTGGGAATTATCACAGGGATTATTGGACAAACTTTAGCTTTTGTGTTTTATTTTAATGCGTAAACTCTATACTTCCCTCGGGATAGAATAGATAATATTTAGAATTTTTGGAGGCGGCCATTCCAAAACCATTTTCAATAGAATAATCATGCAAAGATTGGATACTTCCATCTTTTTTCAGGATCATAATTCCATCATTATTGGAATAGGTAGTCAAATCTACTTTTTGCTGAAAAATGAGATATTTAGAATCAAATCCTTCTTTAATTTTGTATTTTTGGTCAAATGAATCCACGCTACTTTTGGATTTCAGTAATTTTCGATTCATAATGGCATTAGACAAAAAATTAAGAATTGTATCTTCGGAAGACTGAAGTTTTTTTAATAAATGCCAAATATCCGAATCTGAAATTTTGATAAAAGCACCTATAACTTGTTCGTTCAACTCTAATTTCCCCTTATTATTCAAGAAAAAATCTAGCGAATTGTGTGCAGTTATAAATACATTTTCCGCTTTCAAATCCTCAATTCTTCTAAATAATTGCACCAGCATTTGCTCAACAGACAAGACCGTCTTGTGGATATAAACTTGCCAATACATGATTTTTCTGGCAATAAGATAACTCTCTATTGAAAGTGCGCCTTTTTCTTCTACAACCAATTGATTGTCTTTTACATGCAACATTTTCAATATTCTATCTACATTGACTTTCCCCTCTTTTACACCTGTAAAAAAACTATCTCTGGACAAATAATCTAATCTATCCACATCCAATTGACTGGAAATTAATTGAAAAAAGAATTTTCGTTCGTATCGATTTTGAAACATTTCTATAGCCAAAGTCAATCCGCCATTAAAAGAAATATTTAACTGCTTCATGAGATATAGAGAAATTTCTTCATGCGAAATGCCTTTCAAAATACTATGTTCAAGCGTATGCGAAAAAGGACCATGCCCTATATCATGCAATAAAATAGCTACACAAGCGGCTTCCTCTTCTTTTTCCGTAATCTCAATTCCTTTTTCTCTTAAATTTTTAAGTGCTTCTTGCATCAAATGAAAAGCACCCAATGCATGATGAAAACGAGAATGATTGGCACCTGGATATACATAATTGGTCAATCCCAGCTGCACGATATTTCTCAAACGCTGAAAGTAAGGATGATTTATTAAATCTAAAATTATGTCAAATTTCGTATGAATAAACCCATGAACAGGGTCGTTAATTATTTTATTCATTGGAAGATGATTATCCTGGGATTCTGCTGATATAGCTTTCCATTTGTTTGATTTGATCAATCAATTCTTTTGCTTTTGGCTTAGCTTCTTTTGCTTTTTTGAAGTGCATTTTGGCCGTTCGATTGTCTTTTCGTTGGATAAAAATACTACAAAGCATCATGTGAGCACCGGCCAAACTATCCGAATCGGGCAATCCTTTGCTGATAGCTTCTCTCAATTTTAGAATAGCGGTCTTGTTATCATTTCTTTGAAATGCAATACTTCCATGCTGAAAAATAGCCATAGAATCCATATCTTTCATGGGCATTCCTAGGCTGGTAGACATTTTTATCATTTCTTCAGCCTTGGCAAAATCTTTTTGTCCCATGGCCATATTACTTTGAATCATATAATATACCGAACGAACCGGTTTGATTAATAATCCAGGATATTTTACACTATCAATTGCTATTTGAGCTTTGGCGATATCCCCAGCTTCTATACTTTTTTGAATCAAACGAATAGGCCCCAATAAATAATGAGCCAAAATCATAACAACACCCACTGCAAGCAAAATCCATGCGAAAGTCCAATTATCCATTACGCCCCATACTACGCCACCAATAATTAATCCTAAACTAATCCAAACTCTATTAAAAACATAAAATTCTAAAAATTTTCCCATTGACTTTCTTATTTGTTAAAATGAAGGTGCAAAGTTAATAAAAATAACCCCAAAAGATTTTAATTAAAAAAGTAATCTTCTATTTCTTTTTTAACTTATCTTTAAATACTTTTTCAAATTTTTCAACTTTGGGTCTAACTACTGCAGCACAATAAGGCTGATTGGGATTATTTTTGAAATATCCTTGATGATATTCTTCGGCTTTATAAAATTTGGTAAAAGTCTCCAAAGTAGTAACAATTGGCACATTATAAGCATCCGACTGGTTTAAAGCATCTATAATAGATTTAGCCGCATTTTTTTCTATATCATTTTTGTAGAAAATAGCACTTCTATATTGTGTGCCAATATCACCTCCTTGTCTATTGAGCTGCGTAGGGTCATGTACCGTAAAAAACACTTTCAAAATTTCTTCAAAACTCACTTTTGAAGGGTTATACTTTATATGAACTACTTCGGCGTGGTTTGTATTTCCTTCACAAACTTCCTTGTATGTAGGATTTTCGGTATTTCCCCCTGCATAGCCGCTTTCTACACTTTCTACACCTTCCAAACTATTGTATACAGCTTCTATACACCAAAAACAGCCTCCAGCTAAAGTTATTGTTTCTAATTGATTCATCTTTTCTTCTTTTTCGAAGCTCAAAGATAAGGAATTGACACAATATCTTAGACCAGTTTCTGTTGGACCATCATTAAATATATGTCCTAAATGCCCGCCACATTTGCCACAGGTGATTTCTGTTCGCACCATGCCATGACTGACATCTTGAGTCTCAACGATAGTTCCTTTTGCAATTTCTTTGTCAAAACTAGGCCATCCACAATGACTTTCAAATTTGCTATCGCTCTTAAATAATTTATTTCCACATCCTCGGCAAGTATAATATCCTTTTTCTTGATGTAGTAATAACTTACCTGTAAAAGGTCTTTCGGTACCTTTTTCGCGAAGCACATAATATTCTTCGGGACTTAAAATCTTTTTCCACTCTTCTTCAGTTTTTTCTATTGGAGTCATATTATTGTTTTTTTCATTAAGAATTTTTTGATTGCATGCCAATACTAAAAGTATAGAAAAGATGAACAAATAGCACAATTGTATTTTTTTCATTGAATCAAAATTATTTGAACACAAATATAACTATAAATTTGACAATAATTAAGCCAAACTCCAAGAAATAAAAACAGATTAAGAAAAATTTGAGCAAAAAAAAATCCTCTAAGAAATATTAGAGGATTTTTTTGAATGTACCCGCGACTGGAATCGAACCAGCACTCCCAAAGAAACCAGATTTTGAGTCTAGCGCGTCTACCAATTCCGCCACACGGGCAACTATTTCTATTCGAAATTGGAGTGCAAATATAAAAAGTATTTTTTTATCCGCAAGTAAAATATTTGTTTTATTATTGTGGTACGAAAATTTAAACAAACTGATGAAGAAAATAAAACATTTTTTACTGACATTAGCATTCTTAATTTCTTTTACTTCGTATTCATTTTCACAAGAATATGAAATAAACAAATTATTTTTAAAAATAAAAAATAATGTAGAAATTAATCTAGAGAAAAAAAATGACAAGGCATGGACATTGTTTCTGAAAAAGCATAATATTTTGGAAATTTCAAAAGCATTTAGAAGTCAAGAAATGCAGCAATATTATCTTGTCGAAACTGAAAGCAATGTTAATTTAAATACTATTATTGAAGATTTAAAAACATTCACTTTTGTTGAATTTAGCGAACGAGTTCCCGTTTATAAGTTTTTTTTCACCCCAAATGATCCTCAGTACAATAATCAATGGAATCTAGCCAAAATCCATGCCGACCAAGCCTGGAATATAAATCAGGGATCTACAGCCATCAAAATAGCGGTGATAGACGATGGATTTCTTTTAAATCATGAAGATTTAGCTTCGCAATGGCACATTAATACAAATGAAATTCCCAACAACAATATAGACGATGATAATAATGGCTATATTGACGACTGGCGAGGATGGGATGCTGCAGACAACGACAAAGACCCCTCTGCATTCAACCCTTCAAATAGCTATTTTACACATGGTACCCATGTAGCAGGAATTGTAGCCGCATCTACTAACAATTCCTTGGGAATAGCATCTATTGGTTTTAATTGCAAAATGATACCCGTAAAAATAGGAGATGATGCTACTAGTAGCTTATCAGGAGCATATTTAGGAGTAGAATATGCAATTGTTTCAGGCGCTCAAGTTATGAATATGAGTTGGGGTGGTAGTGGATTTTCCGCTACGTATCAAGCACTTTTTAATCTTGCGAAAAGCAAAGGAATGGTATGTGTGGCAGCAGCAGGAAACTCAAGTACGTCTATGCCCATGTATCCAGCAGCATACAATAACGTAATTAGTGTAGCTTCATCAACCAGTACCGATGCGCTCTCCTCTTTCACGAATTATGGAACAACAATAGATGTTACTGCGCCTGGTTCGGACATATTAAGCACTTTAGCGGGTGGCATTTCCAATTATGGTATTTTTAGTGGAACTTCTATGGCTAGCCCATTGGTAGCAGGAATTTGTGGCTTGATGTTGAGCAATAATGTAGGTATGCACCCTGATAGTGTAGAAGCATGTTTAAAAAGAAGCTGTGATAATATTGATGCTCAAAATCCAACCAAAACAGGTCAGTTTGGAGCAGGAAGAGTCAATGCGTTTAAGGCTTTGCAATGCACCCAAAAAGCGCCTATTTCGGACTTTGACGTATTGGATACGTTTCAATGTCCAAATAAAACGGTCAACTATGTAGCTAAAAGTTCTGGCATTCAACCTTTAACCTATTTATGGTCATTTCCAGGCGGCACTCCCTCCACATCTACTTTGGCTAATCCTTCTGTAACATACGCTACTGCGGGAACTTATTCGGCTACTTTAACAGTAACGAATAATTTTGGAACACATTCTGTTACTAAAACAAATATTGTACGAATTGGTACCCCAACGGCAAAATTATCAGGAAGAAAATATACTAGCTATAATTCCAATCCTATTGTGATAACGATTGATTTTATTGGCAATCCGCCCTATTCTGTAACACTCACAGATGGCAGTAATAACTGGGCTCAATCTAATATCACCTCGAATCCTTATTTTTTTAGTATTACACCACAAAAAGATACCAGTCTTATACAAATTCAAAGCTTTTCGGATAAAAATTGTGTGGGGATAGGGAGTGTGGTTGATACAATAATTAAATTAAATGCATCTAAAACTACAATGTGTAGAGATTCGATAGAAGTTACCTCTGCTCAAAATGGATGGCAAGCACTTCAAAACAATGGAATATGGGGCAATACGATTGCAAGTAGTTATTGCGCTGGAACATTTAATTCAAATATTGGTTTGTTCCCTGGAATGAGTAGTGCAGATGCAATTTGGGGACCAATAATCAATTCGTCTAATCGACTTGCATACAACAGTTATAATCAAACAACAACCTCCACATTAAGTGCAAATTTTCCGTTATTAAAAAAACTATTTCAATTACCAAATGGATCTAAAATTGATAGCATAGCTCTATGGATGGCATCTGATGATTTTATAGATTCTGTATGGTTAAACAATAATGTTATATTCAAGGCAAGTATTCCTATACAATATGGTCAAATTATTTTGACAGGATTCTACAGTAATACGATAAACAGTCAAATTCCATTCAATGAATTAATCGTTAAGCCGGGAGATTTTAGTGGTTGTTATGGAACTTATTTTAGAATGAAAGTTTATTTCACTAAACCATGTCAAGAAATAATTGACTGCGATACATCGGGCTTGATCCTATGTATGTCTATGGATGGCAATGCAAATGATAGCACTAAATATAATAATCATGGGATAGTAAGAGGAGCAACACCAACAATTGGTAGAGATGGAAAAACAAATAGCGCTTATTACTTTAATGGTACTACCAATCATATTAATTTAGGGGTTAAAAACATTTTAAAACCAAGTGCAGCCTCTATATCGGTATGGGTAAAGCCTCAAAGTTTTAATTCTTATATTGGAACCAATGCTAATACAATAATTTTAACAAAAAACCCTAATAATCCTGGGAGTTTTATGGAAGGATACAGCCTTTATCTAACTAATAGAGCTGGTCCAGCTAAGTTCATGACTGTTAGTACTCATCAGCCAACGAATAATGAAAAATGGTTTTTGAGCAATCAAAACACGAGTATGAACCAATGGACGCATCTTGTTTTAACATTTGACTTTGATTCAATTAAGCTCTATGTTAATGGACAACTAGATAAAAAGATATACAAGGGATTCAATAATGTTTATGACGTTTTTGACTCTGTCGTAATTGGATATTCAGCCAATATTATGAATAAAAATTATTTTAAAGGGGATATAGATGAACTCAAAATGTATAACAGAGTGTTGTCTTCTTCCGAAATCTTAAATTTATATACAAACCCATTTTCTTGCAATTGCACATCTTATAACTCTTCTAATCAAACCGATTGTGATACTACGAATCTTAATGTAGGATTATTAGCACATTATAAACTAGATGGAAATGCAAATGATGCTTCTGGAAATAATAAAAATGGGACTTCAATTGGAGGTCTTCAGTATGGATCTCTAAAGAAATCAAATGGTGCTTTTTTTGATGGTATTGATGATAAAATAAATATTAACACACCTATTTTAAATAATATATCAAATTTTACAGTAAGTGGGTTTTTTAAACTACAGGAGAAGTTAACTTATTTATCAAACGGAGGAAAATTTGGGATCATATATTCTGAAAGTATCAATGGATGGAATGGAACAGGATTTTCAGTTTTTTTAGTTAATTTAGATAATGTAAATACAGCTTTATATGCACAATGGAGTAATGGAAGTGGTATACAAATGCAAAATTTTATAATAAAAAGTGGGTATATCGATACAGGAGTTGTTTATTGTTTTAATATTGTAAGAAAATCA
>JBIILY010000187.1:0-3663 GCA_044338225.1 Chitinophagales bacterium | reverse complement strand
TTTCACAAAAGGATAATGGCGATATTTCGGCACCTGAAGGAAGTACAATTATATGGAAATTTGACACCAAAAGTGTAGATGATATTCAATTTATTTTTCCAGCATCTACCGTTTCTGCACAAAAATTCGCAAATGGATTTGGGCTCAAACGAGCTTTGAAAAATATTACGTCTTATGCGGTAGTGATTGGAAATAAAGAGGTTTTGAAGAAAGATACGATGCGTTTTGCGGTGAATATGCTGCCCGATCAAGCGCCTTCTATTTTTGTAAAAGAATTCAAAGACTCGGCACGAAATCTCAATTATTATGCGGGCGATATTGCGGATGATTATGGTTTTACAAAATTGCAGTTGGCCGTAGAATACGAATCCAATGGAAAACGCTATACCTTACGCTATAATTTGCCCTTGCAGGGAAATAAAAACCAATCCTTTCAGACACCGCTTCAGCCATATATAGACAAAATTCCTGTTGGCACCAAGGCGAGTTATTTCTTTGAGGTTTTTGATAATGATATAGTCAATGGATTTAAATCTACACGTTCGGAAACATTTTCGCTCTATAAGCCTACACTAGACCAGCAATCAAAAGCTATTGATGCAAAATCCAATGCCATTAAAAGCGATTTGTCGGGTGCGCTCAAAGAGGCAAAAGATTTGCAAAAAGATATAGAATCGCTCCGAAAAAAAATGCTTGAAAAGAAGCAAATGGATTGGAATGATAAGCAACAATTGGAAAATTTGCTCAAAAAACAAAAAGAACTTCAAGAAAAAATAAAAGAGACGCAACAGGAACTAAAGGAAAATTTTGAGAAAAAAAATGAACTGACGCAGCAGGATAAGGATATTCTGGAAAAACAAAAACAACTGGAAGAGCTCATTAAACAAGTGAGTAGTCCTGAGATGAACGAAATGCTGAAAAAAATGCAGGAAATGATGGAGCAAATGGACAAAAAAGATTTGCTCAATCAACTGGAAAAGATGGACGATAAGAGCGAAAAGCTAGAGAAAGAGCTGGATAGAATGTTGAATTTATACAAAAATCTGGACTATCAGCAAAAAATGAAAGACGCTCAAGATAAGCTGGATAAGATGGCTGCCGATCAAGAGCGTTTGAGCAAGGAATCGGAGCAAAATATCAATAATACAGAGAAGCAAAAAGAATTGAATCAGAAAATGGACGAGGCCAAAGAGGATTTGAAAAAATTGGAAAATTTGAGCAAAGAACTCAAAAAGCCAGGCGAGGAAAAAGCATTTGACGAAATAGAAAAAGACTTGAACGAGGCTGAAAAAGAGCAAGATGAAGCCAAAGACGCATTGGATAAAAATGACAAAAAAGATGCCGCTAAAAAGCAGAAAAAAGCGTCGGATAAGATAAAAGAAGCTTCTGAAAAATTGAAAAAAGCATCTAAAAAACAAAAGAAACAACAGAAAAAGGAAGATGCTGCTACGATGCGCCGATTGCTCGAAAATTTGATGTATTTGTCTTTCGCACAAGAAAAATTGGTAGAAAATACGAAAACGACGAATATTCAATCGCCTACCTATCCCAAAGTGATACAAGACCAGAAAAAGATTAAGGATGATTTTGGGATGATAGAAGATTCCTTGTATAAATTGGCTTCAAGACAGAATGTCGTTAAAAAAATGATATTTGAAGAAGTAGAAAAAATCAATGGATATACCAAGCGTTCGATAAGCTTTTTGGCAGAAAGACAAGTGCCAAACGCAATTCCTCAAGAGCAGTTTGCGATGACCAGTTTTAATAATTTGGCGTTGATGATAAGCGAATCGCTCCGAAAAATGAATGAAAATGATGACGATGATGATTCGGATTCTGATCAATCTTGTGACAATCCAAAGAAAGGCAAAAAGAAAAAGCCAGCCAGTGCTAAGAAATTGGCCGAAATGCAGCAAGAACTCAATCAGCAATTGGAGAATTTGAAAAAGCAGATGGAAGGCAAAGAAAACCCTGGAGGTGCTATGCCTAATAAAATGAGTGGAGGCAAAGATGGGATGAGCCAGCAATTAGCTAAAATAGCTGCGCAGCAAGCTGCTATCCGCAATGCTCTTAAAGAACTAGAGAATAAAGCCAATCAGCCGGGCAAAGATGGTAAAAAGCCTCTAGGGGAAGGGTTGGGCGATGTAATTCAAAAAATGGAGCAGACCGAGAAAGAGATAGTGAACAAAAAAGTGTACAATGAAATGCTGAAAAGGCAAAAAGAAATTGAGGTGAAATTGCTAGAAGCAGCGAAAGCGGAGCGCGAACAAGATGAAGAGAATAAGCGTGAAAGTCAATCTACAAAAGATATTCCTGCGCCTATTCCTGCCGATTTGAAAAAATATTTGGATCAAAAAAAGGAAAATGAAAATAATTTGAAGAAAAATCCCGTTGGATTAACACCATTTTATAAGTCTTTGGTGGAAAAATACTTTGAAATGTTGAAGTAAACCGTTTTACTTTTGCAGATTGATTGAAAAAGAATAAGAAATGATTAAAAAACAATGTATTGTAGCTTTATTTATGTTGCCTTTTGTGCTTTTTGCACAAAAAGCTACTCGTGAGAGCTATGTAGTGAAATATTATAAAATGGCTATCAGAGAGATGAATCTCTATAAAATTCCTGCGTCTATTACGTTGGCACAAGGAATAATTGAAACCAATAATGGTACCTCTCGATTGGCGGTAGAAGGCAATAATCATTTTGGGATTAAATGCCAAAAAGTATGGACAGGCCCTACCATGACACACGATGACGACGCCAAAGGCGAGTGTTTTCGAGTGTATACATCTGCCGATGAATCGTATAGAGATCATTCCCTATTTTTGACAACGAGAGATCGCTACAAACGATTGTTTAGCTACGATATAAAAGATTATAAATCTTGGGCTTATGGACTTAAAGAGGCTGGTTATGCTACCAATCCTAGCTATCCTCAAATGTTGATTAAGCATATTGAAGAATTGAAATTGTATGAATATGATTTTTTTGGAACGAGTGAGTTGGATATAGATAACGTCAAAAAAGATACGTCTTTAAAAGCAAAGATGTCAAAAGATTCGGGAAAAGCGCCTGCAGAAGTTTCGTTGAAAGCGGTTTTGGATCCCAATGCAAAGACTTATTTGTCGTATGTAATTGTGGATGATAATTTTTCAATAGAACAAGTGGCTGCCGAAAAAGGATTTACACGTCGTGAATTGATGATTTTTAATGAATGTGAAGGGGAACAAAATTTGACCAAAGGACAAAATTTCTTTTTGCAACGCAAAGAAATAAAATCGCATATTGCCGTACATGAAGCTAAATTTGGGGAAAGTATCTATGATATTTCACAGATTTATGGTGTAAAACAAGAGAGTATTCGAAAGTTCAATAAACTTGAAAATTGGGAACAACCACATGCTGGAGAAGCCGTTTTTTTGAGTAGTCTACGCAATACGTATATGAAAACGAGGACGTATTTTGAATTGCAGAAAGAACGTGAAAAATTGCAACGCGAAAAAATAGAAAATGATTTGAGAAATACCATCAAACCCCAAAAAATATACATTCAAAGTCCAAAAGATTCAACAGCCGTGAGCGATGCTCCCAAAACGGTAATCCATATTGTAAGGGCAAAAGAAACGATATTTTCGTTAGCTAAAAAATATGGATGTACGCCA
>JBIILY010000186.1:0-3667 GCA_044338225.1 Chitinophagales bacterium | reverse complement strand
TGTAAAAGTAGGAAGCAGTATTAATCCGAGCAATAGAACGTTTAATATTGAAATTCATATTCCAAACACCGACGGTACGATTAAGCCCAACTTGATGGCAAAAATCAAAATTTTGGACTATAAAAATCCAAATGCGTTTATAGTGCCGACGCAAGTGGTGAAACAAGATGCTAAAAATAATTTCTACGTTTACACCATTTCAAAAATCAATAAAAATGAAGGTGTAGCCAAGAAAACGATCATCGTAAAAGGAAAATCCAGCGGCAACCAAACGGAAGTTTTAATGGGATTATCTCCAAACGACAAAGTAATTATTGAAGGCGCAAATAATATGAGCGAAGGAAGGAAAGTTAGGTTTTAATTTATAGACAATAGATTATAGATATTAGATTTTAGATTTCTAATTGCTATTTTAAAGATACATAATATGCATAATTTAAAGGAATTAAAAATTTGGATTAAATCAATGGAATTAGTTAAAAAAGTATATTTACTTATTCCTGAAATTCCAAAAGATGAAAAATATGGACTAATAGACCAAATAAAAAGGTGTGCTATTTCCATTCCGTCAAACATTGCTGAAGGTGCAGGAAGAAATTCAAAAAAAGAATTTGCACATTTTCTTGGTATAGCTAACGGCTCTTCTTTTGAACTATATACTCAAATCAAACTATTAGAAAGTTTAAATTTAATAAGAACCACTTCTATCATTGAGATATATACAGATATTGAAGAAATCCAAAAAATGATATATTCTTTTAAAAAAATGCTTATAAAATCAATCTAACATCTAAAGTCTAACATCTCACATCTAAAATCTCACATCTAAAATCTAATCATGAATCATAAAAAACAATTTGGAATATCCACGTGGGCCATCAATAATAGGGTCACGGTTTATATTATGACGGCAATTATTGTTATAGCAGGTTCTATAGCGTATGTAACGATGCCAAGGGAAGATTTTCCCGAAATTATTGAAAATAAAATTTATATCACTTCGGTTTATCCTGGGAATAGTGCCGAGGATTTGGAGAAATTGGTAACGAAACCTTTGGAAAAGAAAATCAAAGGATTGAGTGGCGTTACAAAAATTACATCAAGTTCTTATCAGGATTTCTCAATGATTATTGCGGAATTTACTGAAGAATTTACCGTAGATCAGGCCAAACAAAAGGTGAAAGATGAGGTAGATTTAGCAAAATCAGACAACGATTGGCCTACATTGGACAATGGAGGTAAAGTAAGTCCCACGGCTTTTAATATCAATATTGCGGAAGAAAATCCTATCTTGAATATCAATTTAAAAGGCGACTATCCCGCACAGCAACTCAAACAATTTGGCGAAGATCTCAAAGATGATATTGAAGATATTGCCGAAGTGAAAAAAGTAGATATTTTGGGAGTTGGTAAGAAAGAAGTAGAAATTGCTATAGATGTTTTCAAAATGACCGCTTCAAAAGTAGGATTTGATGATATTCAACGTGCGGTTCAGGGCGAGAATATTACCTTGAGCGGTGGAAATTTGACTCAAGATGGCAATCAAAGTAATATACGTATTGTAGGAGAAATCAAAAATCCCGAAGAATTGAACAATATTGTTGTGAAAGCATTTGGAGGTGTTGTATTATTGAGAGATATTGCTACCGTTTCATTCAAAGAAAAAGAACGTACTACCTTTGCGAGAGAAAAAGGCGAAGAAGTTGTTATGCTCAGCGTAAAAAAGCGCAGTGGCAAAAATATGATTACCGCTATTGAGCAAATTAAAGAAAAAATCAAAGAAGCACAAGAAGATTATTTGCCAAAAGATGTAAGCGTAGAATTTACGGGCGATCAAAGCCACCGTGTGGAACATTCAGTAGATGAACTTTCCAATCACATTATTTTTGGAATTGTATTGGTAATGCTTGTCCTTATGTTTACGATGGGACTTCGAAACTCACTTTTTGTAGGGTCGGCTATTCCGCTTTCAATGTTGATGGCATTTGCGTTTTTATCTTGGTACGGCGTTACGTTGAATACGATGGTATTATTTGCCTTAGTAATGGGACTAGGAATGCTTGTAGATGACGGAATTGTGGTTGTAGACAACGTATTTGCGAATATGCAAAAAGGTATGAATCGTATCGATGCTTCAAAATATGGAATTGGTGAAATTGCATGGCCTGTAATCAGCTCTACCGCAACGACTTTAGCGGCATTCTTTCCATTAGGATTGTGGCCGGGCACTATGGGTAAATTTATGATTTATTTCCCAGCAACCTTATCCGTAGTATTGACCGCCTCTTTGATTGTGGCCATGATAATAAATGCATCTATGACCGCAGGATTTATGGATTTGCGCGATGAAAATATGGAAAGAAAAGACATGAATCGTTATTCCATGATTTTATTAATTATTGGATTATTATTTGCTATTCCGGGCTACATCATGGGAAGTGGTGTATTACGTGGGATTGGGCATTTAGCCTTACTTTCAATAGGATTTATTTGGTTCTATCACAAATTTCTTTTTCATTGGACACAAAATTTCCAACATTCCTTCTTCCCTCGATTGGAAGAAAAATATTCAAAATATCTAGCCAATTTACTACATGATAAAAAACCGAGAAATGCGCTTTTTGGCATCATTATTTTGTTGATTCTTTCCTTTGTATTGGTAGGCGTATTTCCAAGAAAAGTCCTTTTCTTCCCCGATAATATTCCCAACATGAATATTGTATATGTCGAGTATCCGCAAGGAACAGACATCAACAAAACCAATGCGGCGGTAAAACAAGTAGAAAAACAAGTTTTGGATGTATTGAAACGCTATACAAAACCGTTTGGAGGTATGGACTTTTTGGTACAATCGGTGACGTCGCAAGTAGGTGAAGGCGGCGGAAATGTCCGAATGGATATTGGAAACAGCTCCGAAATGCCTTATAAAGGTAAAGTAACCGTATTATACCACGAATTTAAAGAACGAAAAGGCATAAACACACAAGAGATTTTGGATACCTTGAGAGCGGTAATATCTCCAATCCCAGGTGCGAAAATCACCATTGAAAAAGAACAAAATGGACCACCTTCGGGCTATGCGATTAGTATTGAATTGAAAGGCGAAGATTATGAGCAAATGCTAGTAGAAGCCGAAAAAATGATTGAATTTATCAATTCTAAAAAGATAAAAGGGATTGAACAATTGGGCGTTGATGTCAATAAAGACAAACCCGAATTGCGAGTAAATGTAGATCGAGTAGCGGCTGGAAATTTAAGTACATCCACAGCTTTGGTAGGGTTTACATTGAGAAGAGCCGTTTATGGACAAGAAATTGACAACTATAAAGAAGGCGATGACGATTATGAAATCAATATGCGTCTTCAAGATAGCCAGCGCAAGGATGCCAGCGTTTTGTTCAATCAATCGATGACGTTTAGAAATCAAAATAATGGTCAAATGATGCAAATTCCGATTACCACGATAGCGACCACGGAAAACACCAAAACATTTAACCAAATCAAACGAAGAGATAATAAACGTGTTTTGACTGTATATTCGAATGTATTGAACGGATTCAATGCCAATGAAATCAACCAACAAATCAAACAAGAGCTCAAGAGCTATAAATTTGAAAATGGCGTATCGTACCGATTTAGCGGCGAGCAAGAAGAACAAGCCAAAAAC
>JBIILY010000185.1:0-3677 GCA_044338225.1 Chitinophagales bacterium | reverse complement strand
ATTGATCGATCCCGTTTTCAATTTTTTTATTTTTCATGCCATCTATAGTTTTTGCTATTTATTTATTTGGAAAGAAAATTCAACGCGTCAGAATATACTTCAAACCTTTCTTTCGGCACTATTCACCGCACTAGCCGTCATGACCAAAGGCCCTGTGGCTATTATCCTCATTGTAGGCACATTGGGTTTTGCTTGGGTTTTGCTCAAATTCAAAAATCTTCCAAACATAGGCTACACCATACTTTGGATTCCTCTAGTATTATTTCTAAGTGGGCTCTGGTTCGCATACGAAACTCATCTACATGGAAGTACATATATGAGTGAGTTCATTACCTATCAGATTCGACTTTTCCAAACAGAAGACGCCAAACACGGTGGCACCATTCTCTTTCATCCCATAGCGCTTTTGTTGGGATGCTTTCCTGCCAGTATTTTTATGTGGAGTGCCTTCAAAAAAAATATTCCTTTGCTCTCGCAGTTCAATACCATTTTATACAAAGTAATGTTATCCTGCTTTATTGTTGTATTGGTGGTATTTAGCTTGGTTCAAACAAAGATTATTCACTATTCTTCTATGGATTATTATCCTATGACCTTTTTCTCGGCCTTGGGACTGGCTTATTTGACAAAAGAATCCTTATCTTTTAATAAAATACAAGTTTTTTTATTGGGATTTATCGGTTGTATCTGGAGCATTGTTTTGATATTCACGCCATTTGCGGGTCTTAATATAGAAAAAATCAAACCTTTCATTCACGATGCCAATTTCCTAAACCAACTAGAAACACCAATTGAATGGAATGCATGGGCAAGTTTGTTTGGTATTATTTTTGCAGGAATCTATTTCTACGGATTATTTCTTTTAAGAAAAAAACAAATTCAAAAGGCTGTAATCTTACTTTTTGTAGCTTGTGTATTATGTATCCAAACCGTAATGCTGTATTATATTCCTCGTATTGAAAAAATGGTTCAAGGTGCTTTAATCGAATTTTGTCAAGAACATAAAACCGAAGATGCCAATCAATGTGCGTTGTATATGAAAAGTTATGCGATGTACTACTACTCCGAAAGAAAACCTTTTCAAAATATTGAAGATACATTCAAACATATTCATTATCTGTACCAACCGATTCAAAAAGATTGTTATTTCTTTTTGCGCACGATAGATACTGCCAAGCTAGATCATTCAATGGGCCCAAAAACATACAAACTCTATAATAAAAATGGGTTTACTTTTTATAAAAGGGAGAAGTAATACTTGCGTCATCTCGGAAAATTTTTATTGAATAGCTCGTCAACTTTGAAAAATTTATCCGTGATCTCATCAATCAGAAGAAAAAAAAGATTACCGATGTTTTTAACTCACAACAACTTACTGTCTTTCCGCAATTTTTTTTGATTATATAATAACTTTTAAAAAAAATATGCGGTATCTCATTGTAAAAGGCAAAGAGATCCCCGATAAATTTTCAATCAGATTTGAATTTAGTTACATATTATTTGTTGCTGAAAATTTTCGAGGATGACGAAAGTCTTGAGAGCTTAGGATTCGGGAACGAAAGACCCGAATACGTCATCTCGGAAAATTTTTCTTGAATTTCTATTGAACTTTGAAAAATTTATCCGTGATCTCAAAAAATGGACTTTGAAATTCAAGTTAATTATTTAAAAAAAATACAAGCTTTAACCAATTGAAATACATTGCTTTATGGACAGAAAATCCATTTTGCTTGTTATGACCAGCAAATTTATAATATAATTGTATGTTACAACCAGCAATTTTAATAAACAAAGCCAAAAACCCACAAGGGCAAAGCGTTTGCGACTCCATGTTCCATATCATCTTTTACAACAAAAGCCATTTCTTTTCCATGAATTTGTTTTTTTGACTTGGAAGCGCCGCCTATCTCAAAGTGAAATTGACCATCTATTACATAATCCGCAAAATCCGACAAACTCACACGATGCAACGCTTTCATTTGATTGACAAAAAACGTTTCGCGCATGGTACCCTTATTGGGCTGCTGATGCGATAGTGCAAACTGAATATTGGTATTATCCAATAAGAGTTTATCAGGCTTTTGGAGTGAAGAAATATGCGTAGTATCATAATACATCATCTGTGTAATACCCGCTTCTTGCAGGTAATAAAAATAATGAATCAACGTTTCTCTATTCAACCCAATATGACTGCTAATTTTAGATACATTGGGTGTGAGCGGTACGGTGTCGGAGATTAATCCCAGAAGCTGTTTGAGCTGATATACCGACGATATTTTCACTTGACGCAGCATGGGCAGTTCAACTTCTATAATCAACTGCAACACCTGCTGTACCTTGGACATATAGCGCAGTTCATCTTCCAAAAAATAAGGATAATAACCACTGCTGAGATAGCCCCCAAAATGCGCCAAAGGATTGACTTGAGAAGCAATATCCATCGTAAGAGATGTATGACGATGTAGAATATCGTCCAAACTCCAAATAGGCAAATTCAGTCCCAATTTCATATTCAAATATTCGCGGTACGAAAGTCCTTGCATGGTACAAATCACCGTTCTACGGCTCAAATCGGCTTGTGAATTGATGATTTCAAGCATAGACGATCCCGTAAAAACCACTTGCATCAATGGATATTGATCGTATATATTTTTGATTTCCGAAGACCAATTTGGATATTTATGCACTTCGTCGATGAAAAGATATTTTCCACCATTGCGATGAAAATCAGCCACTAAATCCAATAGCGTATGCTTGTAAAAATAGACATTATCCATACTCACATACATCGTAAGATGAAGCTGATCCATCAAATGAAGCTTGATATACTGAAGCAATAGCGTCGTTTTACCCACGCCTCGAGCGCCTTTGATGCCCACGAGTCTACTTCCCCATGGGATGGTTTGCATATAATTCCTCACAAAATCTGTATTTGTGGTGGATAATAAGCTTCTAAATAATTGCATGACCTGATTCATAATCTTCAATTTGATCACAAAGGTACAAATTGTTTACTGAAACATGCATTTTTTATTTAATTTTGTTTGTTTCAACATGCAAAAACGAAAATCAATAATTTATCTCTCCCAAAAAATAATGAAGTTTAAAGTAAGATTCAAGTTAATTTTATTATTTTTGTAAATTAATATATAAATTGTAATTACAAAATGGATAAGAATCAATATTCTGAAGAAATCGACTTAAAACAATTAGCCAAGAAAGTTATTAAAATTTCTAGCAACAGAAAAAAAATATTTACTACTATGCTTATTGTCATCATGGGACTAAGTCTTGCTTATTTTATCAAAGTAATGGTAAAACCAAGTTATAAGAGCGAAGTAGTTCTCAAAAGCAAATTTGTGCGAAAAGATCAATTGGAAAATATTATTCAGAAGTATAATATTGCGATACAAGAAGAGGATACATTTGTTTCTCTAAAACTTTACAATGTACTTACAAAATGTCATATTGTAAAACTTGAAATTTCTGAAATCAAGCCCGATATCACAAGCCCCGACAAGGATGATAAAACAAAATATTATAAACTCATATCATATCATAGTCAAAAACCAAATCATATTGAAATTGAAGACATAGTATTGGTAATAGACCAAATTAAGGAAATAGCAAGTAAGGATAATGATATCATAGAAGGTAAAAAAAGAACCGAAAAGGCT
>JBIILY010000241.1:0-3057 GCA_044338225.1 Chitinophagales bacterium | reverse complement strand
AATTAAAATATCATTGGAAAAAGCTACCAAATCATATCTATAATTTGCAATTTGCTTCCTCTTCAATGAGAGTAATGTTTGATAATCTCTATCGGAAAGTAAATAAAAGAAATTTCTATGAAAAATAAAAAATTCTATGCGCTGCACCTCTGACGAATCCAACGTGCTTCCCTCAATATGAAATAAAGGTAGCAGCTCGATACCGCCCGAATCATCTTTTTGAATATCAAAGGACATAATGACCTCATCAAAATAAAATGTAGCGGGAAAATTTCGGATATTTCCTTCTGGAAACTTAAATTTTACGTGGGTTTTCAATTCCCATTTGGATTGTTTTATTTTATGAAACACATCAAAAATGTATTTATACATATTTTTTCGAATGTATTCTTTTTTGTCTACGTCCAAATTGAGTTTTATATAATGCTGCTCTACTTGATGGCGAGCCAACAAAAAGGTTCGATTCTCAAAATACTCTGTTATAAAATCCCATGCTGGATTTTTATAGCGGGCTAATATGGATTTATTGTCAATTTTATCATATTGAAAATCAACAGATTGTCCTTTCTTTGAAATAATCATGATTTCAAAAGGATTTTTCAATTCCTCCATCGTAATTGTAGAAAAACACAATTTTAAATCCATCCGAATGGTCTATTTATAAGTTAAAAAAAGACACGCCAATCGCTTGACGTGTCTTTAATTGTATTTAAAGAAAAATATTTATTTTTTGATAGAAATATCTACCCTTCTGTTTTTAGCTCTTCCAGCTTCGGTATTGTTATCCGCAATTGGATAGCGAATTCCATAACCTTCCGAAATCACATTCGAGGGATCTACACCTTTTGATATGAGATAATTTAATATTGAAGTAGCTCTATCTTTAGACAATTTCAAATTATATGCCTCGCTACCTTGATTGGAAGTATGTCCTTCTACATAGAATGTAGAACCAGGTGCCGACTTGATAATATTAGCTATTTCATTCAATTGAGCATGTGATTTTGACAAAATTCTAGCACGACCATTTTGGAAGAAAATAGATTTTGCGTGGAATGCTATCTGATCATTGATTCTCTCTATTTGAGCATCGGCTTCAGCCGTGTCTTCTGGACATCCTTCTTTGGCCACTACGCCAAATATATCAGGGCATTTGTCTAAATTATCCGGTACACTATCATTATCTCTATCAGGACATCCTTCAAATTTTTTCAATCCTTTTTCTTGTGGACATTTATCCAAATGATCTGGTATGCTATCTAAGTCAAAATCGGGACAACCTTTAAATTCTGGAATACCTGGTTTTTCGGGACATTCGTCTACTTTATCTGCTATGCCGTCGCTGTCTTTATCTGGACATCCTTTGGTTGTTAATGGCCCCACTTCTTTTGGACATTCATCATCTTTATCAGGAATACCGTCGCCGTCGGTATCGGGGCAACCATTAAATTCTTTCAAACCTTTTTCATCGGGGCAATCGTCTTTTTTATCTGTAACGCCATCGCCGTCTTTATCGGGACATCCGCCCAATTCTTTCAGCCCTGGCTCATCTGGACAGTTGTCATATTTATCTTTGACACCATCGCCATCCGTATCTTTCAATCCCCAACGATAACTCAAGGTAATAGAATGATTGAAATAATCTTCTTTATTGTATTTTACATCGGGTACGACACTATATAATTGTTGAATTTGTAGTCCAAAATTTTTCTCTTTTGTAAACCATATAGCAAATCCACCACCAAACGAAATGGTTTTGAAAAATTTATCGCCATATTGATTTTTATAGGTGATTCCTCCGCCACCTTTCAAAAAAGGCTCAAAAAAAGAATTGGTACTCAATAAATAACCATTTGCAAAAGAGTATTTCAAATGCAAAATTCCATTCATCATCAAGGTTTTATTAATTTCAACGGTAGGATCATAAGCTACTTTGGCTGTACTAAAATGTAATTCCGGTGAAAAACCTGCCGCCAAATGACGCGATAAACTAATTTGACTCAATGGCCATCCCCAGTTGACTTTATCTATTTTTTGGATATTTTCTGTAATATCAATAGGATAACGGTATAATACACCATTCATTCCTGCATTTACTTGCCATTTTCGGTCTTTGTTTTGAGCGTTTCCCAAAACAACAAACAGCGAACAAATAAAAATAAGTACTATTTTTTTCATGGATTTAACATGGTTAAGTAGCAAAAATAAACATTATGTATTAAATTCCTCTATTTTTTTTCCAATTAGAGGCTTTTGGCTGAACATTTTGCGATGTATTTGCGGTATGGGATGATTCAAAAAAAGAATGAACCGCTCCAAAGGTTTCCAATATTTGTAGTTCTTTATCGGTCAATTGCGATTCCAATAATTCAGGTTTATAATGCTTCTCCACAAAATGCGTATCAAAATCTCCTGATATAAAATTAGGATGATTCATTACAAACGTTCCAAAAGGAAGTGTTGTTTTTACCCCTTTGATTTTGAACTCGTTAATAGCACGTTTCATTCTATCAATGGCTTCTTCTCTATTTTTGCCATAGGTAATTAATTTGGCAATCATGGGGTCATAAAAAATAGGAATATCCATACCTTCTCTAAATCCATCATCGATACGAATTCCAGCACCTTCGGGCTTTTTGTACTCTTCCAATCTTCCAATATCGGGTAAAAAGTTGTTCATAGGATCTTCGGCATAGACTCTCAATTCCATAGCATGTCCTAGAATTTTCAAATCCTCTTGTTTGAATGAAATGGCTTCGCCACGCGCGATTTTGATTTGTTCTTTGACCAAATCCAATCCCGAAATCAATTCCGAAACAGGATGTTCTACTTGTAGACGCGTATTCATTTCCAAGAAATAAAAATTTAAATTTTCATCTAGGATAAATTCTACCGTTCCTGCATTGGTATAATTACATGATTTAGCCGCATTGATGGCCGCTTCGCCTATTTTAGCTCTAATTTCATCGGTTAGAATAGGAGAAGGTGCTTCTTCTACTACTTTCTGGTGTCTACGCTGTATACTACATTCTCTTTCAAAGACATAGATATAATTTC
>JBIILY010000183.1:0-3704 GCA_044338225.1 Chitinophagales bacterium | reverse complement strand
CATGCAATCCGAAACGAGTATTTCAAATTTATCTGCATCCTTTGATGTGAATGGAAAAGGATTTAAATTTGAAGACTTAAATTCTTTTATGAAAGGTCGTATTCATACGATCAAATTCAATAATTACGTATATAATAATATTGTCTTGAATGGAAATTTTATTAAAAAACAATTTCAAGGAAGTGTGTCTTGTACGGATCCTAATTTAATGATGACCTCTACAGGTTCCTTTTCGCTTTCCGAATCTAAGCCTGAGTTACAAATGTTCATTGACTTACAGCATGCGAATCTCAAAAAACTTAATTTTACGAGTAAGGACTTGATGGTTACATCAAAAGTTAATGCGTTTTTTATAGGTAAAAATATTGATGATATCAATGGAAATATTACATTGAATGATCTAAAAATATTAGATAATACATTTGATAAACATAAGGAATATCAATTTTCGAATTTAAGGTTGAATTCTACTATTGTTAATGAAAAATATCGAATTATTGACATTAACTCAAAAGAAATTACCGCAAAAATGCAAGGGGATTTTAAACCTTCTGAATTGCCAGATTTGTTTAAAAATTATTTGATCAATTATTTTAATTTTAATGATAATCAAGTTCAGAAAACGAAATTATCGGAGTCCTATTTTTCGTTGGAAGTCAGCCTTAATGAAATAAAAAATTATTCAACGCTTTTTGTTAATTTATTGAAAAATATTGAAAAAGGAACTTTTAAAGCAGATTATTATGGGAATAGAAATGAGCTGATTGTCAATGGAGAATTATTGAATACCACATTTGCTAATGCTTTTGTACCCAATCTAAGTATAACGAGTACATCCACGTTATCCAATTTTAATACATATTTAAAACTAGATAGTATATTTATAGATGGAAAATTAGCAGCAACTCCTTTTGTCGCTACTTTAAAAGATATTAAAAAAGGTTTGAAGTTTAATGCAGAATTAATGGATAAAAAAGCCCCCAATTTTGTAGAATTCAATGCTACTTTGGTAAAAGATGAGGGCAATTATAGTTTCAAAGTGCTTCCTTTTACATCGTATTTCAATAGAAAAACATGGAATGTAGATGCTGCAAATAATTTGACCTATAATCCAATTGATAAAAAATTAACGATAAAAGATCTAACTTTTTTCAAAGATAATCAAAAACTCAAGATTAATACCATTCAAAACCCTGAAAATAAAAATCTGGTGTCATTCGATTTTGAAGGTATTTTACTAAACGAAATTATTAGTGGATTTTTACCAAATTTGAAAGGGAATTACGGTACATTAGAAGGTAATTTGTCTATTAATAATATACTTGAAAATCCATCTCCAATTGCTAATGTTGAAGTAAAAGATTTAATTATAGAAAATACAAAGTTAGGCGATGTAAAGATAAAAAGTAAATCCGTGGATGATAAAATCCTAACTGACCTTAATTTACAAGGAGAAAATGCATCTTTACATGTAATAGCGGATTATTTTCCAAAGTTTAAGAAAGATTCTTTTATTGCAAAAATAGATTTGAGTAGGTTAAATCCTAAAATATTGAATGCATTTTTGAAAGAGTATGTTTATAATATGGATGGTAATCTAAGAGCAAATCTTTTGTGTCAAGGTACATTTGAAAACCCAAATATAGAAGGCGAAATAAATATTGATACCCTGTATACAATGGTAAATACAATCCATACTGGGTATACATTTAAGAACCAAAAAATTAATTTAAGTAAAAATGTAATAGAATTTCATGATGTTACACTTCATGATGCGTATAATAATATTGGTAAAACTTCAGGACGAATTACACATCAAAATTTGCATAATTTTAAATTGGATATAGAAGCCTCCTCAAAGCGTTTTTTCTGTATGAATACCATCTATGTAAATAATAATAGTTTCTATGGGACTGTTTTTGCTGATATTACCGCTAATTTTACAGGAGCTATTAACGATAGAATTACTATTGCCGCAAAAGGGCAAAATTTAAGTGGATCTAATTTAACCATTGCGTTTAATAATTCGCAGAATACTGAAAAGTATAACTTTTATGAATTTATAGATAAGAATCCTAATAAAAAATTAGACGCCGAAAATTTGAAAACTAAAAAGCGAAAATTAAGTGGAGTCAATCTCGATTTTAATTTTACGATCAATAAAACGGGAAGATTAACAATTTTGTTTGATCCTGCTACACAAGATAAGGTGGAATGTACAGGGGAAGGAAAAATTGCCTTCAAAATGTCTCCCGAAACCGATATGGATATAAAAGGAACATATACTCTTGCCGGCGGAACTTATTTGTTTACTTTCCAAAATTTTATTCAGCGTACCTTCTATCTCAATCCCGGTGGAGAGATTCAGTTTCTTGGCGATCCATGGCAATCTCAAATTGATGCCAGCGCTACTTTTAAAGCAAGAGCCTCTGCACAAGAATTGGTAGAAGCATATTATGGACAAACAACAGATCAGACGATTATTGCGGCAGCTAAGAATATAGTAAAGGTAAATGTAACACTCAATATGAAAAAGAAATTGGTGCAGCCTTCTATTAGCTATGATATTGATATTGAGCAAAATAATCCTACACTTCTCAGTGCTTTTGAGTCCATTAAAACCACTACTAAAAATAATGAGAATGAGATGAATCGTCAGATATTTGGTTTGTTGGCATTACAGCGATTTTTCCCACCGAATGTTACTGGATTTGAAAAAGTAGGATTGCAAGGAACCGATTTCTCTAATACGGCTTTAGACCTTGTTACGGGAACTGTTTCGGGATATATCTCGGATTGGTTGGGGAAAACTATTCAGGGATTCAATTTTGATTTTAAGTATAGTAATTACACGCAAAGTTATAGCTCTGATATAAATCGAAATAATATAAAAGTGGCTATGTCGCAGAAATTGTTCAATGATCGATTGATTTTTAATGCTGGTGGAAACTATGATTTTGGACAAAATACGAGTACAAATTCAAATAGTGCTTTTTTTGGAGGCGATTTTGATATAGAATACTTAATTTTACCGTCTGGAAATTTGAGAAGCAAATTTTATACTACAATTGACAACGATCCTCTAAATTCAAAATATATCAATAAAAGAGGAGCGGCTATCATTTATAGAAAAGATTTTGATAATTTATTGAATTTCTTGAATTTTAGAAAAACTAAAGATAAATAAGAACAACAATGAACGAAAAAATAGTCATTTATGATTTTGGATCGCAGTATACACAGCTTATAGCTAGAAGAGTGCGCGAACTCAATGTTTATTCAGAAATTGTTCCTTATTTTAAAGAAATAGATTTTAACGACAAAAGCATCAAGGGAATTATCCTTTCGGGGAGCCCAGCTTCTTGTCTAGATGATACACACCCCGAAATTGATCTTAGAAAAATAATAGGTAAATTACCTATTTTAGCGATATGCTATAGTGCACAGTATGCCATGAATTTATTGGGAGGCAGAGTAGAGAAGAGCAGCGTACGAGAATATGGTCGCGCACAGATAAAAATCGAAAAATCATGCAATCTTTTTGAGGATTTAGGGGACGCACTCACCATTTGGATGAGCCACAGTGATAGCATCAAAGAGGTAGCATCCGATTTTGAAATTGTAGCTAAAACCGAAAATGGCATTGTTGCTGTATTGGCATCTAAAGAAGGTGTTTTTGAAAATCCTTTTTATTGTCTTCAGTT
>JBIILY010000182.1:0-3716 GCA_044338225.1 Chitinophagales bacterium | reverse complement strand
CTTTTTCCTCAAATTGACGAAGGAGTAGTATTAATTCATACCACTCTATATAAGTTTCTTTTTTTATCTTTGCGCGTGCCATAATTTCTAAAAATTGTCTGCAAAATTATAATTTTTATTTCTTTTATCTGAAAAAAGTGTGTTTTTAAGCAATATAAAATTTTTTAACTTCAAAAATCACAGTCAAAAAGCCTTTGCTTTTACCAAAAAAGTCAATGTTTTCTTCGGTAAAAATGGAAAAGGAAAGACCAATATATTGGATGCCATCTTCTATTTGTCTAGTTCAAAAAGTCTTTTAAATTTTACCGACGCTCAATTAATTAAGCATGATGAATCTTTTTTTAGATTAGAAGGTTCCATTCAAAAAAATAATGAAGAACATAATATTGTCATAAAATATAAAACACAATCCAAGAGTATTGAGCATAACGAAGTTAAATATAGAAGGAACACGGATTTTTTTGGTAATTTCCCCTTGGTTTATGCCTTGCCACAGGATATTTTTTTATTAGTGGGAGGCAGTGAAGAGCGCCGAAAATTGATGGACTATACTTTATCAATGATTGATGCTCAATATTTAGAGACGTTAATGGTTTACAACAAGTATCTTGAACAACGCAATGCATTGCTCAAAAAAGAAACTCATGATATAAGTCTGTTTGACTTTTACAATCAACAGTTAGAAATAAATGGCATCTATATTTTTGAAAAAAGAAAAGCTCTTTTTGAAACGTTAATCCCAAAAATTGAAAATTGGTATGCCATACTTTCTGATAATCAAGAAAAAATACAGATACAATATAAAAGTCAATTAATTGAATCTAAATTTGGAGAACTTTTTAAACAATCTTTTGAAAAGGATAAAATACTTAAAAGAACCACCTGTGGCATTCATAAAGATGATTTAGTGTTTGAAATAGCCGAATTAGACTTAAAAAAAGCAGGTAGTCAAGGTCAGCAAAAAAGTCTTTTGTACGCACTTCGATTGGCTCAAGCGGAGTGGATTGCAGCGCAAAAATCGCAACAAATATTGTTTATAATCGATGATTTTTCGGATAAATTGGACGAAAAAAGACATCAAAAATTACAAGAAATCATCAATGAAGCACCCTTTATCAGTCAATGGTTTTTGACCGATACAGACAAAAATCAGTTTGAATTTATTAAAGATATTGAGCTTTTTGAAGTTGTATAAATAATCAAAAAATTAATCCCTCTTCAATTCAAATTTCTCAATTTTATTGTACAAATGTGAACGTTGAATATCAATTTCATCGGCTGTTTTGCTTACATTCCAATTATATTTGTTCAACTTGTACTCAATAAATTCTTTTTCGATAAATTCTTTAAATTCTTGAAATTTCATAAATTTATCAAATAAATCATTGTATTTGATATTGGACTGAGCGCCTTGTTTCATGGCAAATTGCTCTACTTCTTCTTCTGTTATTTTTCCCGAACTAAGAATAATCAAACGTTCAATTACATTTTTCAATTCTCTAATATTACCCGTCCAATCATATTCTTGAAGCAATTTAAATGCTTTCGGCGTTATCACTTTCTTAGGCATACTATATTCTTCGCATATTTCGGTGCAAAAACGATCGGCCAAAATAGGTATATCCTCTTTTCGTTCATTGAGTGTAGGCACATGAATCAATATTACACTCAATCGATGATACAAGTCCATACGGAAATTTCCCGCAGCTATTTCTTTATCCAATTTTTTGTTTGTAGCAGCAATAACTCTCACATCTACTTTTATTTCTTTTTCTCCACCAACTTTTGTTATTTTTCCTTCTTGCAAAGCTCTTAAAACCTTAGCCTGAGCCGATAAATCCATATCCCCTATCTCATCCAAAAATAAAGTACCTCCATTGGCTTGTTCAAATTTGCCCAATCGTTGTTTTATAGCAGATGTAAACGAACCTTTTTCATGCCCAAACAATTCACTTTCAATCAATTCGCTAGGAATAGCCGCACAATTTAGCTCTATAAAAGGCCCTTTATCTCTATGGCTATTCTGATGAATCCATTGCGCTACCAATTCTTTGCCCGTACCATTTTCTCCTGTAATCAATACGCGAGCTTCTGTTGGAGCTACTTTTAAAATGGTTTCTTTAATTTTTGTAATACTATTACTTTCACCAATAATATCTTTGGAACGTTGAATTTTACTTTTTAGAATTTTAGTTTCTTCACGTAATTCTTTTACATCCAAAGCATTTTTGATGGTAATTAATAATTTATTTAAATCGGGTGGTTTTGAGATATAATCAAAAGCACCTTTTTTTACTGCTTCTATTGCCGTATCCACATTGCCATGCCCCGAAATCATAATAAATTTAATATCAGGATACAATTGTATCGCTATTTCTAGTACTTCCATGCCATCTACTTTTGGCATTTTGATATCACAAAGCACCAAGTCAAACTCTTCGTTTTTAAGCGTTTTTAAGGCGTCTTCACCATCTACAGCAGTCTCTACTGTATATTTCTCAAATTCTAAAATTTCTTTTAACGAATTTCTTACACTACTTTCATCATCTACGATTAATATTCTAGACATATTATATGGATTTTAAAATTTTTTAAAAAGTACTATTTGGTGTGAATTTTGATGGAACCCAATTTAATAATCTATCCCAACGAATAGTATTTTTCAATTGATTCCAACTCATAAATATCATCAAAGGACGCCCCACAATATGATCTTCTGGTACAAATCCCCAAGCTCTTGAGTCTTGCGAATTGTGTCTATTATCTCCCATCATAAAATAATAATCCATTTTAAACGTATACGATGTGGCTTCATTTCCATTGATATAAAATTTACCCTCGCGTTGCTCCAATCTATTGCCTTCATATATGCCAATAATTCGTTCATACATAGAAATATTCTGAGGCGTCAAAGCTACGGTTATTCCTTTTTGAGGTATGGTAATTGGCCCATAATTATCAACAGACCATTGATATTGGGTCTTGTCATGAGGAAACATAAAATTTTCCATATCAGGTGCAGGATAAATCATTTCAGTAGCAGAAGCAATATATTTAATTTGTTTAATTTTTTGAATAGTTTCAAAATCGGTGTGCACAATAAATGTATCCGTAGCAGCTTGAATTAAATTGTATTCATCCACATTTACGTCCAAAGCCAATAAATCATTATAAATTTCATTGGTATTAACCATTTTTTGAAGATTAAGTCCCAATTTAAAAGACGTTTGAAGTTTTTTTGCTTGATAAGCCAATGCATTATTAATATACAAACGGCCTTGTTTCACTTCCAATTTATCTCCAGGAATGGCTACACATCGTTTTACATAATTATCCCTTTTGTCTACAGGTCTACTCTCAATTTGAAATTCACTATGAATAGCTTCTCTCCCTTTTCTAGCACATAATTCGGTGTACATAATTTGACTTTGATATTCAGCCGTTACTGTATCGCCTTCGGGATAGTTGAATACCACAATATCATTACGATGAATTCCTCTAATTTTTGGCATACGTATATAAGGAATCGTGAGCCATTCTACATACGAATTTACTTTATTTTCGGTTAATGGCATGGTATTATGAACCAATGGAAAAGAAAGTGGCGTATTGGGCAGTCTAATACCATACGTAATTTTATCTACAATCAAAAAATCGCCAACCAAAAGCGTGCCTTCTAATGACGAGGTAGGAATGGTATAATTTTCAAAGAAAAA
>JBIILY010000180.1:0-3745 GCA_044338225.1 Chitinophagales bacterium | reverse complement strand
TTTAATAAAAATCAGTACGATTCAAGCACAAGTAAATTCTGTATTTTCGATGGATGGAAAAGGTAGAATGGCACAAAATGTTTTTTCATCCAATCGATTGATGGGCGATATGGCGGCTTCATACTCCAGCCATTTAAATATCAACCCATTGAATCCTGCATCATACAGCAATGCCAGTCTTACATTGATAGACTTTGGATTCAAAGGCGAAAATGGATCGGTAAAGTACAACGATAGTACCAAAACATCGGGTGGTCTTGGCCCTTCGCACTTGGCCTTTTTATTTCCTTTAAAAATGAATAAATGGGGTTTGAGCTTTGGGATGAGCAACAGCAGTCAAGTGAATTACAATTTCTATAACACAAATAATGACGCTACTTTTGGTACAGTTAAAAACACATTATCTGCTGAAGGGAATCTTTACAAAACCTATATAGGTACTGGTTTTAAAGTAAAAGAATTTAGTTTTGGTGCTAATATCGGACTTGAATTTGGCAATAAAAAAGCGGTGAATGATTATTCGTTTGTAGATTCATTATTTCTACCTAAAATCAGAAATCGTGTAAGCACTTCTAATACAAATTTTTATTATAATCTCGGCGTGCAATACACAAAAGATTTGAATAAGAAAAATACGATTCAAATAGGTGCCTTTTATTTATCCGATTTTTCCAATGCCGCTTCGGATCAAATTGTACGTGAATCCATTACTCAATTATCAGGAGGAACTAACAAAACGCGAACCCTTCAAGACACAACCATTTCATATAGCGCACCTCGTTTTAGACAATTTGGGCTAGGTATTAGCTATATATATAACAAATCTACTACTTTTGCCTTTGAATATCAAATGCGCGATTTCTCCAATTTCAGAACCTATAATCAAGATGCGAATTTGAACAAAGCATGGAGTCTTCATACAGGCGTAGAAATTAGACCTTTTCAAAATCCTAATATAAATCTACGAAAATACTTCAATAGAGTAGTTTATAGAGGTGGCGTGGTCATAGGCAAAAGCGAATTTAACATTCCGGGCACCTTTAATGAATTAAAATTGACAGGAGGTTTGAGTTTACCAGTATTGAGTAGAACATTGTCATACATTACCTTAGGAGCAGAATACCATCAGATAGGATTTGATTCAAAAGCACAATCTGAATCTTACTTCAAATTCATAGCTCAAATCACCTTTGGCGACCGATGGTTTGTACGTCCAAAATTTGATTAATCCAAAAATTTTGCCACAACTTGAGAAGACCTTTATTTCTTTTAGCTTTAACGATGATTTATGCTTGTAAATCAGACCTAAGCAATACCAAAAAAGAAAAAAATAATCTACCTCCCAATATTGAAATAGCCAAAAACATAGAAGTTTATTATTCCGAGAATGCCCTAAAAAGTGCCCTTCTCACAGCTCCTGTGATGATGCGTGAACAAGATTCGGTGAACAAAACAACCTTTCCAAATGGCATTAAATTAGACATGTTCAATCCCGACGGTACACTGGGCAGCACACTCACCTCCAAATATGGCGAAATGGATCATTTGACCAATCAAATGATAGCCAAAGATAGCGTGGTAGTGAATAGCACCAATGGTCAAAACCTGCGATGCCAAGACCTTATATGGAAGCAAAATGAACGAATGCTAACAACGTATGGAAAAGTAGCCCTCCAAACACCTACCGAAATAATCTATGGCGACACGCTCATAGCCGATGAAAACCTTAAAATATACCGTATCAAAAAAGTAACGGGTATAGCGCAGGTAAAGAAATAAACATTTCTTTTAAATGCGAAATTTTGAAGAATTAAATTCTATTTTTGTATATTTGTAACTATGAAAAAGAGTCGAAATATTGAGCAAAGTTTTATAATAGATAGATTAACTAATTCTATACTCAACACAATTTCAGGGGATAGTTTCCAAACTGAAGTTATATTACTTTCCAAATTAGATTTAAAAGAAATTACAAAAAAGAAGGGTTGGAATTTTAGTTGGAAATCTGAATTTAACGACATAAAAAAAGAAGTCTATGAATTAACCATTGAGCATAATCCTAATATTATTCAAGGATTATTAAGCCTTACAATTGAATCTGACCATATTTATATGAATTTATTAGAAAGTTCGTCCTTTAATATTGGCAAAAATAAACTCTATGAAGGTGTTGCTGGAAATTTAGTAGCTTATGCTTGTAAACTTTCATTTCAAAAAGGATTTCAAGGATTTGTTGCATTTACTGCAAAAACACAATTGATTGAACATTACGAAAAAACTTTAGGTGCATTTCATTTTAAAAATCAACGAATGATTATTGAAACAGAAGCTTCAAAATTTTTGGTAGAAAAATATTTTAAAAATTAAAATTATGGGATTAATTAAAGAACCAAAAGGAATTGATTTTATTATTCAAAGCAAACCTTTGACAGATATAGAGCGTAAAGAAATTAGCGAATATATAAAATCAAAAAAAGAGCAAAAATCAACGATTCTATCTAATAAAGCTATCCGAAAACCAAAATTAAAGGTATAAATTTTACTAACCGTACTTATTATAGAATCTATACATTTCTTTAATGGCTTTAATAAAGAAATTCATTATCAAATCTAATCGTATCAAAAAGGGTACGAATATCCTTTCAATAAAGAAATAAGCACTAATTAAATCCAATTGGTTCAAAATCTTTATATTTGCATTCTTTTGAAAAATAAAATTTATATATAATGGCAAAAACAACTAAAAAAGATAATGCAGCAATAGATATTCCTTTATTGGCAAAAATATGTGAAACGCCGGGTGTTTCTGGATTTGAACAACAAATTAGAGAAGTAATTTTGAAAGAAATTCAAGGATTGGCGGATGAAATTACCGTAGATCCATTGGGTAATATTTTAGCGATAAAAAAAGGAGAGGACAGCTCTCAAAAAGTGATGGTGCCTGCGCACATGGACGAGATTGGATTTATCGTTACTCACGTAGATACGGATGGATTTCTTCGTTTTCATACATTAGGCGGCTTTGACCCTAAAACGTTGACCGCTCAGCGTGTATTGGTACACACAAAAACGAAAACATTAATAGGTGTAATGGGCAGCAAACCTATCCACGTAATGACGCCCGAAGAAAGAACCAAAGTCCCTAAAACGACGGATTATTTCATCGATTTGGGGATGCGAAAAGAAGAAGTAGATAAATATGTTCAAGTAGGCGATCCTATTACAAGAGAGCGTTCTTTGGTAGAAATGGGCGATTGTGTAAACTGCAAATCTATGGACAATAGAGTATCGGTTTATATCCTTATCGAAGCTTTGAAAGAGTTGAAAGGAAAGAAAATCCCTTATGATTTGTGTGCGGTATTTTCGGTTCAAGAAGAAGTAGGATTGAGAGGCGCTACTACAGCGGCTCATTATTTAGACCCAGACTTTGGAATTTGTCTTGACACCACTATTGCTTTTGATGTACCGGGAAGTGCGGCGGACAACAAAATCACAAAATTGGGCGATGGAACCGCTATCAAAATTATGGATGGATCTGTAATCTGTGATTATAGAATGGTAGACTTTATGAAAGAAGTAGCCGCAAAAAATAAGATTAAATATCAATTAGAAATATTGACGGCAGGTGGAACCGACACGGGCGCTATCCAAAAAATGGCAAAAAGTGGCTCGATTGTAGGCGCGGTTTCTATTCCTACAAGACATATTCATCAAGTAATAGAAATGTGTAATAAAGAAGATATTA
>JBIILY010000249.1:0-3013 GCA_044338225.1 Chitinophagales bacterium | reverse complement strand
CCTATATGAATTTGAGTGGTAAAGCCTATAAATATTGGATTGATAAAATGGGTATTCCTGTAGAAAATTCAATGGCAATTGTAGACGAATTGGCGTTGCAATTTGGCACATTACGAATCAAATTGAATGGAAGTAGCGGTGGGCACAATGGGCTTACAAGTCTAGAACAGGAACTCAAAACTCAAAAATATCCTCGACTACGTTTTGGTATAGGAAATGAATTTCACAAAGGCGGACAAATAGATTATGTCCTCGGAAAATGGAACGATGAAGAAGTCGCAAAGCTGCCAGAACATATTGATAGAACTATTGCTGCTATTGAAGAAAGTATCTTAGCTGGATTTGCTAGAGCAATGAATAAATATAATTAATTACGCTTTTCCTGTCAATATTCTATTCCAATACAACCACGGGAGCAAGAATTTTTTCATTAGCCACATGGTCCATCTTGGTTTTGCTTGGTCAAAAGGAAAGGTCATCTTTGGTTTATTGCTATAATCAAACTCCGCCAACATCAATTTTCCTATAGCCGTAGGTATAGGGCAAGCGGAATAGCCGTCATAGCTAGCTTGTGAAGTTGTACCATTTATTGTAGCTAAAATATGTTCTACAACCACAGGTGTTTGTTTGCGGATAGCCGCTCCCGTTTTGCTACAGGGTGCATTACTCACATCGCCAAACGCAAAAATATTGGGAAAACGAGAATGTCTAAACGTGTTTTTGTCTACTTCTACATATCCAAGAGGATTATTGACATCGGCAAGTGGTGAATGTTTGATAAAATCAGGAGCAGATTGAGGAGGTACTGCATGGCACATGTCAAATTGGATTTGAATTGTATGTATTTCTGCACTTGCCTCATTGTCAATCAATCCAAAACATCCCGCAAATTTTGAAGAAATTTTACCTGATTCAAAAGGATTTTCTTTGGACTCAAATATAATCGTTTTTGTATCACCATTTATAGATTTAACGGTAGCGCCAAAATGGGTTTTGATACCATAGTCAGCTACTACTTCTCTCAAGGTTTTTGCATATTCTTCTACTCCAAATATAACACCAGCCCCAGATACATAATGGACTTCAGTTTTATCCAAAATGCCATTTTTTCTCCAATAATCACAGGCAAGATACATAATTTTATGAGGTGCGCCACCGCATTTTATTGGTGTTGGAGGATTTGTAAAAACCGCTATACCCCCTTTAAAATTTTTGATAAGCTCCCAAGTATAAGGTGCAACATCAAAAAGATAATTGCTCGTTACATTATTTTTACCCAAAGTTTCTTTAAGTCCTGGAATTTTTGCCCAATCAAGTTGAATACCTGGGCAAACGCTCAAAATATCATACGTAATTTCTGTACCTTTATCTGTGGTCACTTTGTTGGCTTCTGGTTGGAAAGAAACTACAGCTTCTTTTATCCAACTTGTATTTTTAGGAATGAAATCTTTTTCGTTTTTTTCGGTATCTTTTATGTCAAATTCTCCTACCCCTACTAGCGTCCAAGCAGGTTGATAATAATGCTTTTCGGAAGGCTCAATGATTCCTATATCTAGGCTTGAATCTTTTATCAATAACTGAGAAGCTAAGCTAAGCCCAGCATTTCCCCCACCTACTATGAGTATTTTATAATGCGACTTCATCTATAATCATTTTATAATGCAATGATAATACTTTATGTGTAATATTTGGGTAACATAAGTTACAGAAAGGACAGATTTTAGAGTTTCAGAATCCAAGGCAAAACCAAGTTAGCTACCAAGAATCCTCCTATCATAAAACACATTGTAGCTACTAACGAAGGCCATTGCAAATTGGATAAGCCCATAATGGCATGCCCACTGGTACAACCTCCAGCATATCTAGTGCCAAATCCCACCATAAATCCTCCTACGACCATCATAATAAATCCTTTAAGTGTCAAAAGTGAACTCCAATTAAAAAGTTGGGAAGGAAGTAATCCATCTATTTTGGTAATACCATACGATGCCAATTCTTTTGACAAATCGGGATGAATTTCAATAGGATTGGGATTTGCAAGTAATTGGCTAGCGATAATGCCACCTATAAAAATGCCTAATACAAAAAATAAATTCCATGCTTCTTTTTTCCATTCATATTTGAAAAATGGAATCCCCGCAGGAATACAACTTGCACAAATGTGGCGAAGCGAGCTGGATATTCCAAAAGATTTATTGCCAATAATCAAAAGGGTAGGAACGGTAAGTCCTATTAATGGGCCAGCAATATACCACGGCCATGGTTTTGAGAGAAATTCCATATTTTAATTTAATAATTTTCTAAGTTCCGATTCGTTCAATTCTTTATTAAATGATGCTGTTTTTTGCCCATTTTTGTATACTGTTATTACTGGCAGTGCTTCAATTTTTTCAGCTTGAACCAATTTTTTTGATTTATCTACATCTATTCTCAAAATCTTGACTCCAGCATGTTTTTCACCTTCAATTTTCTCAAAAATAGGTTTCATACGCATACACGGCGCACACCACGGCGCATAGTAGTCTACAATGAGGATTTGATTTTCGGTGGCTAGTTTTTGGATCGTTTCAAGAGAATATTCGTCTTTAGAACTAGACGTTTCCTGAGGAAAAGCATCGTTCCACGCCATCATGCCTCCTTTGAGTTCATAGATTTTTTTAAATCCTTTTTCTTGTAATAGCTGACTTGCATTGGCACTTCGTCCACCCGATTTACAATAAACAAAGATAGGCGTGTTTTTATCTAATTTATCTATTTTTGATTCAAAATCAGAATCATAGATATTTATGTTTTGAGCTTCTGAAATACTCCCCGTATTGAATTCTTCGGGGGTTCTTACATCTATAATTTGTTTTTTTACTGTTTGCTCAATAGCGCTTTTAAAGCTTTTAGCATCTAACAGTTCATATCCTTTTGAGTTTTTTTGAGCACATGAGAATAAGAATGTCGAAAGTATAAATAGGAATACCGTATTTTTCATAACGCTTAATTAGAATGTTTTTTTAATAAATCG
>JBIILY010000179.1:0-3770 GCA_044338225.1 Chitinophagales bacterium | reverse complement strand
TAGACGTTCTATCAACTTCATGTATCCGTCCGATTCATAGTCTTCGCGCGTTTCTAATTGATGTGTAATGTCTTCAAGTTCTTTCTCCATCTCCAAAATTTCACTAAAAGCGAGTTTGGTTTCATCAAAAACCGATTTGGTATATTTGCTTTCCAAATCTTGACTCAATAAAGCGATCGTACAATTATTTGGCATAGAAATACTACCACTTTCCGATTTATAAATGCCGGATAGCAATTTTAAGAGCGTGGATTTGCCTGCACCATTTCGTCCTGTAAGTCCTATTCTGTCTTCTCTGTTTATTAGAAATGAAACGTTGTCTAGCAAAGCTCTCCCTCCAAATCGTAATGTAATATTGTTAACTGCTACCATTTATAATTGAAAATATTGTATATTATATAAAAAAAGCTACAAAAGTACGGATTTTATCCCAATCATTTAGAAGGAAATAAAACGTTGGTTTTTAAATTAGTTTTATGATAATTATTTAAAAAATTTATCATTATTTGACAAAAGCAAATTTTTTTTATCTTTTTTTATTGCTGAAAATCAATTACTTAGATTTTATTTGTAATTTTTAGCAAAAAAAAAATAAAAAATATAAAATATAAAATTACCTTTGTGAAACTATTTATTAACTTTAAATTAAAATAAACTTTATGAAAAAAAAGCATTACATTATTTTAATTTTAACTATTCTTTTGGGATTCAGTGCCAATGCACAACGAACCGTATCAGGAACAGTTAAAAGTGCTGCAGATGGAGAATCCTTTGCAGGAGCCGTTATCCAATTGGTGGGAACTAACATTGGGACGAAGACAAATTCGGATGGTGATTTTACTATCCAAGTTCCAGAGGCCAACAAAAATGGTAAATTAAAAGTATCTTATATTGGATACAAGACCAATTTTGTAGCAATTACCTCTGATAAGTTAACAATTTCTTTATCTGAAGACAAGTTAAAAGTGGATGAAGTTGTGGTTACTGCTTTATCTATTAAAAGAGATAAAAGAAGTTTGGGATATTCCACGTCTATCGTTAGTGGTGATAATATCACACAAGCTGGAGCTAGCTCTGCTTTGACTGGTATTCAGGGAAAGGTTACTGGAGCTAGTATTTCAAATAACGGAGGAACTCCAGGTAGCTCTACAAGTATTTTGTTAAGAGGTCCAAAATCTTTTACAGGTAATAACCAAGCGCTCATTGTAGTAGATGGGGTTCCGATTAATAACTCTTCGTTTCAAAACTCGGATAATTTGAACAACTCTGTTGACTTTGGAAATAGATTGAATGATATCAATCCAAATGATATTGAATCTTTAACCGTACTTAAAGGTGCTGAAGGTGCTGCATTATATGGCTCTTTGGCTGCAAATGGCGTAGTGATTATTACTACAAAAAGTGCAAAAAAAGGAAGTAAAAAAACAAAAGATGTAAATATTACATTTAATTCAAACTTACAATTACAAAATCCACTTGTATTGCCAGAGCTTCAAAATTCTTTTGGTCAAGGTGCTTATGGCAATTATGACTCTAGAGAAAACTGGTCTTGGGGTGCTCCTTTAGATGGTATTAAAAGACCATGGGGAAATGCAATTATAGATGCTGATGGTGTATCTAGGATTCGAGTAAAACCTTTTACTGCTATTAGTGATAATTTGAGAAATGGTTTTAATACTGGCTCAATATTTACAAATGATGTATCAGTTTCAAAAGCATTTGATAAGTTTGATTTTTATTTTTCATATCAAAATACGGCGCAAAAAGGTATTGTTCCCAATACGGGTTTAGATAAAAACTCTTTGCGCCTTAATTTAGGGTTGGATATTTTGGATAATTTAAGAGTAAATATGAATATTAACTACGTTAATTCAAAAATTAAAAACTCTATTCAAGGTCAAGCAAATACTTCGTTTTATGATAATTTATTACAAATTCCAGTAGATATTCCTATTGAAGAATTAAAAGATTATAACAATCCATATAATAATATAACTAATTATTATGGTGCATATTCATTTAATCCATTTTTGATGGTAGATTATAATAATGCAAATAATATTGTAAATAGAATTAATACCTCTACCACTATTACATATAATCCTGTTAAATGGTTAACTTTGACTGAAAGATTAGGATTTGATAACTACACAGATAGTAGATATATTAGAAATAATAAATTTACCAATACCAATCAAAATCCAAGCATTGGATCTGAAATAGGAAATTATACTGAAGATATTAGACAAAATACTTTGGTGAATAATGATTTGATGATTTCATCAAAAAGAAGTGTAACTCCAGATTTAGAAATAACAGGTTTGCTCGGATTTAATATTTATAGTGATAATTTGAAAAGAACTTTATCTTCAACTGCTGGTTTAGCTATACCTAATTATTATAATTTGTCAAATTCTGATGGAAGACCTTCAGTATCTAATGCAGAATCTTGGAGATTGAAATATGGTTTCTATGGAGATTTTGGTGTTAGTTATAAAAATTATTTCTTTGTCAACATTACAGGTCGTCAAGACTGGTCATCTACTTTACCTGCAGAAAAAAGATCTTATTTCTATCCAGGAATTAGTTCTTCATTTGTATTTACAGAATTGTGGAAAGATGATTTCATTACTTTTGGTAAGTTAAGAGCTAGCTGGACACAAATTGGAAATGATGCACCTAACTATTCACTATCTACAGTATATAATGCTGCAGGAGTATCTGATGGATTTAACAATAGTTCAGTAATATCTCCATTTATTGGTTCTGATGGATCTACTCAAGTACCAGGTTTTTCTCAATCAAATTTAGCAGGAAACCCAACATTAAGACCAGAGATTATTTCTACATGGGAAATTGGAGCGGATTTAGGATTGTTGAAAGATCGAATAGGAGTAGATTTTGCATTATATAAAAGTACTACTACCGATGGAATTATCCAAGTAGATGTTGCGCCATCTTCTGGATTTACATCAAGATATGTAAATGCTGGAAAAATGGAAAACTTTGGATATGAGATTAACTTGAGAGCTACGCCTATTTTGTCCAAAAAAATAAAAGTAGATGCTTTTATGAATTTCACTCAAAATGAGAATAAAGTAATAGAAGTAATGCCAGGGATACAAAGATTGTCGCTTGGAGGTCTTTCTGGAGCTTCCAACTATGTAGATGCAGGTTCTCCTTATGGTGTATTTTTTGCAAATGGATATCAAAGATCTCCTGATGGTAGAATTGTAGCTGATGCTACAACAGGTTTGCCAATATTGAATGGTCAATTGGTAAAAATGGGATCCTATTTGCCAAAATATCAAATTGGATTTGGAGCTAACATTACAATTAATAAACGATTGAGAGCTAGTATTTTATTTGATTATAAAAAAGGCGGTGTATTGTATTCAAGAACAAAAGATTTAGTTGAGTTTTTAGGTTCTGGTGTTACTACTACCATTAATAAACGTGAAGATTATGTAATTCCTAATACGGTGAATCTAGTTAATGGACAATATTTAGAGAATACAACAGCTGTAAGTGTACAAGATTGGATGACTCAACAAAGTGATGGAGAGAATAATATTATTGATGCATCGTATTTTAAATTAAGAGAAGCTTCAATTAGTTATTCATTCCCAATTAGTGAGAAATTTTCAAAATTTGTAAAATCTATAGATATTAGTATTTTTGGAAATAACTTAGCAGTATGGTTACCAAGCGTAAATAAATACGTAGATCCAGAAATCAACTCTTTTGGAACGGGTAATGTACAAGGTATC
>JBIILY010000178.1:0-3784 GCA_044338225.1 Chitinophagales bacterium | reverse complement strand
TGCTATACAATATTGGCGAGGAAGCGACGGAACACACGATGATCGAAAAAATGAAATCCCAAGTATTCCCACAGACACAATTGCCCGTTTTCACTTTAGCTTCTGGGGTTTCTCTCTTATTATTTTATGCCTTTGCATTGCAGTGTATAAGTACGCTTGCTGCTATTAAAAAAGAAACGGGTACCTTTAAATGGGCCGTTATTTCCTTTTTATTAATGGCTACGCTTGCCTATACATCGGCCTTTATTGCTTTTCAATTATTGAAATAGTACTTCTTAATATTAGTCACTTTTTCTTAAAAATACAATCAAAAAAAAGCAAGAGATATTTTGTTTTGTATATTTGTCTTTAGTTTTAAATTTATTCAATTTCAATATGAAATTAACCCAAATTCATCAATCTTCAAATATTATATTCTATTCGGCCAATGTTGATACGCATATAAGTTTGCCTTTCGTCAAGGAGGGAATTTCCGCAGGATTTCCATCCCCAGCTGAAGATTTTTTGGATGCGAGCATTGATTTGAATAAAGAATTGATTAAAAATCCTAGCGCCACGTTTTATGGAAAAGTTCGAGGCAATTCTATGAAGGATTTAGGCATTCATGATGGAGATTTACTGGTCATTGACAAAAGTCTTGAGCCTCAAAATGGGAAAATAGCTATTTGCTTTATCGATGGTGAATTTACCATCAAGACTATTAAATTAGAAAAAGATTGTATTTGGCTATTGCCCGCCAATGCCGATTACAAACCTATAAAAGTGACCAAAGATAATGATTTTTTAGTTTGGGGTATTGTCATCAATGTCATAAAATATTTTTAGCATGTACGCATTGATAGATTGTAATAATTTTTATGCATCGTGCGAACGGGTTTTTAGGCCCGATTTGAATGGCAAGCCTATTGTGGTGCTGTCCAATAATGATGGTTGTGTCATTGCCCGCTCCAACGAAGCCAAAGCACTGGGGATTCCTATGGGGGCGCCCGCATTTCAGTTTGAAAAATTGTTTGATACACATCAAGTACATGTTTTTTCGGCAAATTTCCCATTGTATGGCGATCTCAGTATGCGAGTAATGCATATTTTAGCTACTTATTGTCCACAAATTGAGATTTATAGCATAGATGAAGCTTTTTTAGATTTTTCGGGATTTGAAAAATTTAATTTACAATCGTATGGTCAAGAAATAGCTGTCAAAGTTCGAAAATCTACAGGAGTGCCTATCAGTGTTGGATTTGCTCCTACAAAGACTCTGGCCAAAATAGCCAATAGAATTGCAAAGAAATTTCCCGAAAGAACCCAAAATGTATTTATCATTGATGATGATACGGCGCGCATCAAAGCGCTCAAATGGCTTCCAGTAGCAGATGTATGGGGAATAGGGCGCCAGCATGCCAAAAGATTGAAAGCACAAGGCATTATGACTGCCTACGATTTTTCAATTTGGAATGCCGATAAAATTAAAAAACAAATGGGCGTAGTAGGGCTGAGACTCCAACAAGAATTGCTAGGACAGCCTACATTGCCTATAGAATTGCCAAAGGCTAAGAAAAATATTGCTACTACGCGTTCTTTTGAAAAAATGTATACCACTTTTGATGAATTAAAAGAGCGTGTAGCTACTTTCTCGGTTACTTGTGCCGAAAAATTGCGGAAACAAAAGTCTTGTTGCCAAGCTATTATGGTTTTTGTGCATACCAATGGTTTTAGGAAAGACATGCCGCAGTATAGTCGAAATGTTGTGGTGAAATTGCCTTTTACCACCAATTCAAGTATCGATATAGCTCATTATGCAATCAAAGGATTGGAACAAATTTTCAAAGAAGGCTATGCGTATAAAAAAGCAGGTGTCATTATTATGGATTTTTATCCCGAAAATATAGTGCAACAGACCTTATTTGATGCCCCAAATCCAAAGCATAATTCTATAATGAAAGCCATGGACATGCTGAATCATAAAATAGGGAGTACCAAAATTAAATTGGCTACTCAAGATAGAGATAGAGTATGGAAAATGAAACAAGAAAAACTATCGCCTCGATACACCACCCATTTTAAAGATATTATTATTATAAATGCCCACTAATGTGTTTTCATTCGCAACAAAGCAAAGATGCTCAAACGCTAGAAAAAAGATTCAAAGCCAAATTTGTTGATGCGGCTCAATACCAGCCTTCTATTTATAATGGCTTCGCGTTTCCGTTTACTCCCGTTATTACAAGTTTACATTTTGAAGAAATTCAATTATTTAGCTGGGGATTAATGCCTTCTTGGGCAAAAAATATTGATTTTAGGAAAAATACGTTGAATGCCAAGGTAGAGACCATTGCCGAAAAACCTAGCTTTAAAAACATTCAAAATCAACGATGTTTGGTACTCTTGGATGCTTTTTTTGAATGGCAGTGGTTGGATAGTTTGGGGAAGAAAAAACAAAAATATTGTATCGAATTGCTCGATGCTTCCCCCTTTGCTTTGGCAGGATTATGGAGCACATGGTCCGATCCTATGACCGATACATTATGGAATACCTATACAATTTTAACTACAGATGCCAATGAGCAAATGAGTCAAATACATAATTCCAAAAAGCGAATGCCTATGATTTTGACACCCGAAGAAGAATCGATTTGGCTTCAAAATGGAAAAATTTCCGTGGAAAGAAATATTGAATTAAAAGCGACGCCAGTTTGATTAATAGCATGTATCGCTAGAAAACAAATTGTACTTCTTTCATTCCAAATAATTGTGTGCTTTTATCTTCAAATTCTAGCACGATCCTGCCGTAGGGATCTATATCTATTATGGTGGCTTCCCGTTTTTTTTCCTCAATTATAAAAAGCCTTTTTTCTCCAAAACCCAATAAGTATTTAAAATAATTTTGTGAATTTATCCGTGAAAATGGAGATAATAAATTGGTGTAGTTTGCTTCTATTTCGGTACAGATGGTATTTAAAATTTGAATACGGTTCCATTGATAATTACATTCTTTTTTTAAAGATGTAGCCAAAGACAATCCTTCTGAAAAATCTATTTCATTAATATTCAGCCCAATACCTATAATGGATTGTTCTATTCCGTTTGAAGAAATACTATTTTCGATTAAAATACCGCCTATTTTTTTTTGGTTTAGGAAAATGTCGTTGGGCCATTTGATATGGAGCTTGCCCAATTTATCATTTTGATGCAATACTTTTTGCAAGCCTTCGATGATAGAAATCGAAATCCATTGATTTAAAATAAAAATATCTTGAACCGAAATTTTCTTTGGAAAAACCACAAAGGAAAATAAAATATTTTGGGATGCAGAACTATGCCACACGTTGCTCAACTGACCTCTTCCGCTCGTTTGAAAATCTGAAAAAATAGAAAAACCTTCATTAACTTTATTTTTAGAAACTATTTCTTTCAAATAATCGTTAGTAGAATGCAGAGATTCTATGAAAAAAGGCGTTTGTGAAAAAAACGATACGTCAAAAAATGAATCCAAAATAAAAATAATTATTAATTTTGTAAAAATATTAAAAAGAAATCATTTGGCAACGAAAAAAGCAGTAGAAGAGAATCCATTATTGAAGACCATTATCACTTCACTATCGGATAGAAAAGCACAAGAATTAGTAACGATAGATTTGAGACAAAACGAAGATGCTATAGTGGATTATTTAATTGTATGTCACGGAGATAGTACCACACAGGTAGATGCCATGGCTGGAAATCTTGAAAAAGATGTAAAAGATATGCTCCGTACAAAGCCGTATCGAACCGAAGGAAAACGAAATTC
>JBIILY010000176.1:0-3846 GCA_044338225.1 Chitinophagales bacterium | reverse complement strand
TTTTCTATTTTTCGAATTTATTTTTCTCCAAAAAAATAAAAAAACAGATTTCAAATTCAAAAATTATATATGAATAGCTCTATTTTCTGTTGCCGCCAAACAAGCTTCTTTAAAAGCTTCAGAAAATGTAGGATGACCAAAACAAACCATTCCAATATCTTCTGCCGATGCTCTAAATTCCATAGCAATAGCACCTTGCATGATCATATCTGCCACACGAGCACCTACCATTTGTACACCTAATATTTCATCGGTATCTTTATGTGCCAATACTTTAATAAATCCATCGGTATCATTACTAGCTCTGGCTTTACCGCTGGCTTTAAATGGAAATTTACCTGCTTTATATGGCGTTCCGTCTTTTTTCAATTCATCTTCTGTCTTGCCTACTCCTGCCGCTTCTGGCCATGTGTAAGCCACGCCTGGGATCAAATTATAATTGATATGTGGTTTTTTGCCTGCCAATAATTCTGCTACAAATACACCTTCTTCCTCTGCTTTGTGAGCAAGCATAGGCCCATCAATTACATCACCAATAGCATAAACATTTTCTACACTTGTTTGCAAATGAGCATTTACGGGTATTTTATTTCTATTATCTACTGACACGCCTATTTTCTCCAATCCCAATCCATCGGTATAAGGTCTACGGCCAACAGCTACAAGACAGTAATCGCCTTCAAATACCACTTCTTGATCATTTTTATCCAAAGCTTTTACCGTAACGGTATTTCCTTTTCGCTGTACAAAATTCACTTTCAAAGACGTCTGAATATCCATGCCTTGTTTTTTCAAAACACGTTGCAATTCTTTACAAACCTCGCTGTCCATAGTACCTCCAATTTTATCGGCATATTCAATAATTGTAACTTTTGAACCAATTCTATTGTATACAGACCCCATTTCCAAGCCAATAATACCACCGCCAATCACTAAAAGATTTTTTGGAATTTCATTCAACTTCAATGCTTCTGTAGAAGTAATAATTCGCTCTTTATCAATAGAAATAAACGGTAAAGAAGCTGGTTTTGAACCTGTAGCTATAATAATATTCTTAGATTCGATTGAAGAAGAAGAACCATCTTTTGCCACGATATTTAGCTTGTTTTTAGTTTCAAAAGAAGCCGTTCCATGAATGACATCAATATTATTTTTCTTCATCAAAAAATCGATGCCTTTCACCGTCATATCTACTACGCCTGCTTTACGCTCCACCATTTTTTGAATATCTACGCTCAAATTATCGAGCATGATTCCATGTTCATTAAACTCTTTTCTAGCTTTAAAATAATGTTCACTACTGTCCAACATGGCTTTTGAAGGAATACAACCTACATTCAAGCAAGTGCCCCCCAAGGTATCATATTTTTCTACCAAAGCCGTTTTTAGGCCTAATTGAGCACAACGAATGGCAGAAACATATCCTCCAGGCCCTGCTCCAATAATAGTTACATCGTAATTTGACATTTGTAATAAATTTTATAAAGTTTAATAATTATCGTTCTAAAAGCTTTAGATTATCTATATATACTTCTCCGTTTGGTACATCATTTTTCAATAAAGAAAAGGTTACATACCCCTTTGAAACATTGGCAAAACCTACCAAACTAGAAAATCTCCAATATACATGAGTCCACTCTTTATTGCTTTTCAAAAAATTATCCGCAAATAAATTCTTGATATTTCCATTGGCATCGGTAAAAGATATAGAAGGCATCAACGCACCCGAAGGCATGTAATAATCAAATTCAAGATAAATTTCTTTTCCAGGATTTAAAACCAATTGAGATACATGCACCGCTGTAATACTTGAATCAGCTGTAGATTGATTATTTGCTTCTATTTTCAAGCTACCTAATCCATTTTTTGCTGTAGCAGAAACCGTAGCATTGGAAAAATTAGAATTATTCTCAAACTCTTCTATCAATACCACTCGAGTATCATCATAATATGAAAACGAAGGTACAATGGTATCAACACGAGCAGATTTAAAATTATGTAAAGTCAAGTTTGACTTCAGAAAAGGATATTGAATAAAATTATTAGATAAATTATTCACATTAATAAAAGGATACATAATCAAATTTTTATCCCCTTCTTGAAGGACAGGAATGAGTGATTTCAACTGCCAAATTCCTCTTGACTCAGCTCCTACATCTATTTGTACGCCAAAAATATCCTGTGAAATGATTCCAAAACGATTGGCTCCTATTACCGTCACAGAATCTATTCTCAAATAAGCTGGCACACCATCCAAAGCCAAATCTTTGCTACAAGAAGTAAGCAAAAAAAGGAAGGATGAGATTGCAAAAAACTTAAATAAGATACGCATCATATTGATTTTTCAGATTAAGATTGAATAGAATCGTCCGATATATCCGCAGGGATAGTATCAGAAGTACTGTCATTATCGGCTGGTTGTTCGGCAATATTATTTTCGGTATTCTCTTCATTGGAATACGAATCTTCTGGGGCTTCTTCCTTATCCCATGGTCTTTTGCCAAACATTTCAATCAAATCGTCTTTTTGCAACACTTCTTTTTCTAAAAGCATCTTTGCCAATCGCTCCAGCTCATCTCTTTTCTCGGTCAACAATGCTACTGCTCTATGAAATTCCGTATCGGCAATACTTCTAATTTCCTCATCAATCAATTTTGCGGTATCATTAGAATAAGGCATTTGATAAGAATTTTCTATCATTTTGTGATAATTCACATGACCTACTTTATCGCTCATTCCATAGGCTACAACCATAGCATAAATTCTTTGGGTAGTCTGCTCCAAATCGCTGTATGCGCCAGTAGAAATTTTATTAAAAATTAATTTTTCAGCTGCTCTACCTCCCAATGTCATACAAATATCATCAAGCAATTCTTCTTTAGTGTTGATATATTTTTCTCTCGGCTGATATTGAGCATATCCAAGTGCTGCTACACCTCTAGGCACAATAGTAACTTTAACCAAAGGATGCGCATGCTCCAGGAACCATCCACAAATTGCATGACCTGCTTCATGATACGCAATTACTTCCTTCTCCTCAGGCAAAATAATCTTATTTTTCTTCTCAAGCCCACCTATTACTCTGTCAATAGCAGCAATGAAATCCTCCATTTCTACATTTTCTTTGTTTTTTCTAGCGGCAATCAAAGCGGCTTCATTACAAACATTGGCTATATCTGCACCCGCAAAACCAGGGGTTTGAGAAGCTAATTTTCGGGTAGAAATATCATTATGTATTTTAATTTTCTTCAAATGCACCTTAAAAATCTGTTCCCTTCCATTCAAATCAGGACGATCAATAGAAATTTGTCTATCAAAACGACCCGGTCTCAACAATGCGTCATCCAATACATCGGGTCTATTAGTCGCCGCAACAATAATGATACCACTATCCGTACCAAAGCCATCCATTTCAACCAATAATTGATTCAACGTGTTTTCACGCTCATCATTACCACCCATCATCGATTTTCCTCTAGCTCTACCAATGGCATCAATCTCATCGATAAAAATGATACAAGGCGATTTTTCTCTAGCTTGTTTGAACAAATCTCGTACTCTACTCGCTCCTACTCCTACAAACATTTCTACAAAGTCAGAACCAGATAGCGAAAAGAAAGGAACTTTTGCTTCGCCAGCCATAGCTTTTGCCAATAATGTTTTTCCAGTTCCTGGAGGCCCTATTAAAAGAGCGCCTTTTGGTATTTTACCACCCAAATTCGTATATTTTTTGGGGTCTTTTAGAAAATCTACAATTTCCATTACTTCTTGCTTCGCCTCATCTAAGCCCGCAACTTGTTTAAATGTAATTTGATTTTCACCATTTTCATCAAAAAGAGTCGCTTT
>JBIILY010000175.1:0-3863 GCA_044338225.1 Chitinophagales bacterium | reverse complement strand
CTATCAATTGTGAAATTTGCAACTGGATTTTTAAAAACTTTGATTGGAGTAGATTTTATGACTGTAACTGCGGGGCCAATATCATAGTTTATTTTTAATGAAACTGAAAACAGACCAAATGTACTATATGTATGCGTAATATTAGCCGAAGAAGAAGTTAATGTATTTCCATCTCCAAATGTCCATTCTCTAGAAATCACATTAAGTCCCGAAGGTATTGAATTTGTATCGTTAAAAGTGATGGTATTGTCTTGACAAATGGTATCTTTACTAGATTGAATATCTTGTTGAGAAAAACCATAGGTGTAAGCCAAAAACGATACTAAAAAAATAAAATATTTTGTAAGTTTCACTATTTTCATTATTTAAAATTAGAAATTTTTTGTATTAGGACAGTCCGATCTTGATTTAAACACTCTTTCTACTAATCCTATATAACCAAGACTTACTTCCAAAGCCCCAAAACCTTTGGTAGCTGAACTTAACTCATTCAAATTATGATCATAACTAAGTCCAAGCATAAAACCATTATACTCCAAACGAGCCATCCCTATCGCTGCATCTATCGAGTTATTTCCATATCTCAAAAATGTTCCAAAAGAAATACTAGATTTATTTAAAGAATAATTTCCAAATAAAAACTGAACGGATGTTCCTCCATTAATTTGAGAATGTGCATCTTGTTTTGAAGCTAGTAAAGTAGGTAATATAAACACTAAATCCGTAATCCTAATTTTGGCAGAAGTATACAAATTAAAACGTTTTGCTTTTTCTGTATCTGTATTCAAAAATGAGTTTTTGATAGGTAATAAATGATCTGCAGATGCACCTATAAAAAAGTTAGCATTTTCAGAAAAAACCACTTGATAATTTAATCCTAATCCCACATCAAATCCCATAGTACTTGTTCGTTGAATATCTTCAGGATTCTGATCTGGAGTAAGAAAAGTTCCACCCAAAAAATTATGATTAGCCCCTAGATATGTTCCAATGCTTAGATACTGTTCAGTTTCATATCCAATTTTTTTATTATAACTAAAATTGAGACGAGCCATATTATTAGTCATAAATCCAAATTGATCTTCTCTATAAGCACTAACTCCAACTCCTAAATAATCTCCTTGAAGTTTTTCTTTTAAAAAAACAGCATCGGCACTTACTCCCATAGACTTGATACTAGAACCTAGAGTACTCCATTGCGAACGATAATTTGTCGTAACTCTGTAGCTCCCATCAAAAAAACCCGTCAAAGCAGGATTGATATAGGGTTGTGATGCAAAATATTGAGACAAAATCATATCTTGACTATGCAAAACATGTAAATTGAATATTAATATTGCACAAATAAAAACCTTCTTCATTTAACTTCTTTTTTTAAAATCAATTATATTTAAAAAATTATTTCAATAATAAAATTTGTCCACTTTTTACAATTCTCTCATATTTTGAATAAATTGAATTATAACGCATCATATATGTGTAAACTCCTGTTTCTAGTAAACTACCATTGGTTCCTTTTCCATCCCATTGAAAATTCAAATCATATGCATTGAATACATTATTTCCCCATTTATCATAAACTTTAAATTCAAAAGATTCAACGATGTTTGTATTATTGGTTATCAAATGATAAACATCATTTTTAGAATCTTGATTGTAAGGTGTAAACATATTGGGTACTACAATATTATCAATAGAGTCAACTATGGCAACAGCAAAACGAGCTACCGCTAAGCAATTTGGCCCATATCGTGCTTCTAATGTATACAGCGTATTTTCTATAGGAAAAATCTCATAATTATTATTTGCTGGGCGAGCATTTGTTTTAGGTGACCATACAAATTGATAAAAATAAAAAGAAGAGTCTACTTTCAATATTTGAGTTTGTCCAGCTACCATTTCAGTTTTACCTGAAATATTCAATCGTTTTTCGGGATACAACTCAATTCTTTTTCTAAGAGTATCGGTACATCCAGCTCTATCTTTTATTACCGCTACATAATTTCCAGAATCCAAGGATTCGGCAAGTCGCGTTCTATTGGAAGGTGCATGATTCCATGAATAGGTCAAATTATTGGTATCGCCACTCGTTACATTTATATACAATTTCCCTACTCCGTCTAAAGGACAAATTGAATCCGTACCCACCAAATTTCCTTTGGGACCCGGAATATTTTACCATAAAAGTATCACAGGCTAAAGTATCCCAAAAATAAACCGTATACTTACCGGGCGCTAAAGAATCAAAAGGCATTTTTTGACGCGTAGAATCTTTCCATCTGAAACGAATAGGTGCATATCCCCCTTCCACTTTCACATCAATTTTTCCTATATTTTGATTACATTCTGCATTTAAGATAGATGTACTTTTAAGTTTAATTTTGTTCACTTTTGCATAAACAGTTCCCGCTATAGTAATACTACAGGCAGCATTATCGGTTATAGTAATAGTATATGTCCCTGGCTTCAACGTACTATCTAGATTAGAATTGAGCGATGCATTTTGGCTCCATTTATAAAAATAAGGCGAAGTCCCAGCAGATGGCGTTACAGTCAATCTACCATTTTTACTGCTATCACACTTAGCCGAATCCATTACGATAGTTGCTTTAAGTGCATTGGCATTTTTTGCAAGCACAAAAGTAGAACTTTGATCCACACATTGCGTAGAACTATCTTTAAAGCTAACATAATAAGTACCTTCATCCAAATTGCTGAGATTGATAGAAGCTCCTTTTATGATGATATAGGGCACATTATTTTTATACAAAGTATAGGTAACTCCCAATGGAGCTGGCTCATAGCGAAAAGAAATTACACCATTGGCGCCACAAGTAGGGTCTACCTTGTTTTCAAACTTAGATCCCGTACATTGCGAAGTCATTTTCAAAATTGAAAACAATGATATCATCAAGACTAAATAAACTTTTTTTGCCATTATTTAAAAACTTTAACTTTATTTTGCAACGTTCAAAAATAGTAAATATTTTTTTTATATTTAAAATAAAAAATGAAGTACGGATTTTGTTTTCTTTCTAATATGCCTATCTATAGAGATTTATCTGTAAACTGCACCGTAAAAAGTCATTTTGCTTTTGGTGAAATTTTTGAAATATTGAGTGCAAAAAATGAGTTTTTTGAAGTAAAAAATTCAAATTTGGAAAATAATGGCTACGTTCCTAAATCTCAAGTTAAAATAATTTCAAAAAAAGAATATAATTTTTTGACTCAATCGGAAAAATTCTATACAACGGACTCTATTTCTACCATTGTATTTGAAAATAGGAATACGCTCCTTAGCATTGGAAGCCTCTTGTATAATTTTGATGGATTGGTGGCCAACTTTGGATTTGAAAAAATTAATTTTTTTGGCAATGCCATTTCTACAAATCAAAAACTCAATACAACTCAAATAGAGAATTTGATAAAAAAAATCTTGAATGCACCTATGATAACAGGGGGCAACTCCATTTTTGGATTGGATTCAATGGGGCTCATTCAATTCTTTTTCAAATTTCTACAAATAAGCGTAACGGGTACATTAGATAAAATTATAGAAAAAAATACGAAAATCGGGCTTGTCAAAAATGTGAAATTTGGAGATATTATCTTTTTTGGCAATAAAAAAATAGAACATTTTGGCATTGTACTTTCCAATAAAAACATATTGCATGTTCATGGCTATGCGAGAATAGACGAATATGATTATTTAGGAATCAAAAACAAAGAAAATGAAACGGAATATTTGTTTTCAAAAATTTATAAAATTATTCGCGTTCAGTAATTTTTTACTTTTTTTAATAAAAACCTTTTACTTTTGCAATAAGATTACTTTAAAATGAAATTTTTATTTTCCCTTATTA
>JBIILY010000174.1:0-3879 GCA_044338225.1 Chitinophagales bacterium | reverse complement strand
TTGAACCGCTCGTTTGTTTTTTGCAGTAAATGCAGTTAAAGTGGAAATGAGTTTTTGATTCCATACTTTGGATACCGATCCAAAAATTGAAAAACTTTCATATTGAGTACCAGGAACATACCCTTCGTTGGCACCACGGAATGAACCTGATACTGAAAAAGCCAACCCATTTTTTAATAATCCAGAATTGTATGTGGCCATGGCTCTTCCTGTAAAATTTCTATTGGTAAGCATTCCCGAAACTCTTAATCCTTTTCGCTGATTTATGGCTTCTGCATCTACATCTACTGAAGTAGAAAGTTCGCCAAAATGAAATGGAATTGATTTGATGCCATAATACGTATTTCTAGAACGTAAAACGTCGTTTAGCCCACCAAAATCCCCGTATGTAACATCGCCTCCTCTAAATAAATTTTGCATAGGAATACCATTGATAAACATGATATCCTGAAAATTATCATAGCCACGCATTCTAAAACCACCTTGAGAAAGATTAAAAGAAGCTGCACTTACAAAAGGATCTCTAGACGCATTTAATAGTGAAGAAATATTATTTCCGCTTGTGTTATTATTTGACTCATCATCAAAAATCATACTTGTGGGCAATTCGATAGAGGCATCTTTTGAGGTTAAAATTTTTTCTAAGGTGAAATCATCAAAAGTATAATCTTCCCCTTGAATATAGTTGACACTTTCTGAAATTTCAAAATACTCAGGTTCCGAAACCACAACGCTATACGTACCGCTATAAATGTCCTTGAATTCAAAATTTCCTTTAGAATCGGTATTGACTACCTTTTGGTATTTTGGACCGATTAGTTTTACTGCAATGCCATTAACGGGTTGATTGTTTTGATCTTTTATAAATCCTTTTATACCACCTTGTGCAAAAAGAATAAATGAATACAAAAACAAAATAGGAGTTAGTATTAGTTTACGCATTATAATTTTTATCGTTATATTATGCAAAATTAAGTATTTATTTTATACCAATCATTATTTTTTTATTAATTCTTTCAAATAGACATAACAGTCGATTTTATCCACAAAAAACTCGATTTTATGAACAATTTTTATGATTTAGTTAAAAATTTTAAAAAAAAGTATTTTATGAAATATTTTTTCAAAAAAAAACGTTTTTAGTCTAAATCGTTTAAATAATAAATCATATACATGAAAAATATAGCAATTCTTTCCATTTTAGCACTTTCTTTTCAAGGAATGTTTGCTAATCATTTTACATCGGAAAAAAGTTTAAAATTACAAAGAAATTATGTCAATAATGTATTGACTTACAAGAAAAATACACCTTTTCTCAAAATCAATTTTGCCACAAAAAGTATTTCTTCTCAAGTAGGATTTAGCTATAGTATTCAGCTACCTTTGACTGCTCAAAACACAAAATTTCTCTTAAATCTTAATGCAAAGAAAGAGCGATTTATTAATGGATTTGCATCCAATCAATCCCGTTTCCAAAATATTGAATTGAATGCAGATGAAATTATTAGCAAAAATAATGCTATCTTTGTGAAGTGGAAACTCTAGTTAAAAAGAGTTCTCATTTGTTGAATGATTGTAAAAACAGAAGGTTTAGTATTAAAACAGGTCAATTTTTCGGAAAATAGCTTAATTCTCAAAATATTCACAAGGGAATATGGTTTGCTTTCCTTTTTGATAAAAGGTGCCAAGTCGGGCAAAAATAAAAGCTACGGCGTACTTCGTCCCATGAGTTTTTTGAATTTGGTGTTTTATCTCAAAGAAAACAAAAATCTTTGTAGCCTAAAAGAATATCAACTCGTATTTGCTCCAGATTCTAAGAATTTTGGAATGTACAAGACGGCTATTGCTTTTTTTATGACTGAAGTTGTGCAGTATTCATTGACCGAAGAGAATGAGAAAGATATTTCAAAATATGATTTTATTCGAAATTCTTTTGACGTTTTAGCTCAATCCAACGATATCTCTTCGGGGTTTTATTTGAGTTTTTTTGCTCAATACGCCTACTTTCTTGGAATTGACATAAATACGGATGTATTTCAAAATGAAGAAATTCGAAATTTTATTGATTTATTAAAGTCCAATGAAAATTATAGTTTGAAGTTGAATTTGAGCCTATTGGATAGAAAAAATATCTTCAAAGAAATATTGGGCTACTATCAATACCATTTGCCACATTTTAAGGCTATTCACTCTATTGAAATTTTAGAAAAAGTATTTGCTTAATTTCGTTGAAAAAATATGAAATATCCAATAGATATGGAAGTAGAATAAAACTATCTACTACTATCAAATAAAACCATTCTTTGGGGGATTTAATGGTTATAAAAAGAGCGCCATAAATCAATCCAAAAAAGATACTTGTTTGTTTCCAATCCAACGTATTGTAATAAAAAAGAAAAATAGAAATACTACCTATAAAAAGAAGCATTAAAAAATGTTTTTTGGCGCCTAGAGCCGTTTTGAGAGGGTTAATTTTGTCTTTATTGTCGTACAAAATGGATAAAAATAGAAAATGGACAAACATGAACATATTTTCGGTAGAAAAATACCACAAAACGGGCGTGAAAATATAGGGCAGGGCACTCCACGAAAAGGCGATTAATATATTTTTAATCAAAGGATATTTTCTTAGAAATATATATAGCAGTAGCAAAATTCCAAAAATTACATAGTTTTCCCAATAGGCTTTGGGGATAATGAGCCATAAAACAAAGGTTAAAAAGGCAATAGCTATCAGCAGTTCGGTCAAATTGGTAGAAACCCAGCTTAAATGCGGCTCTTTTTTGATATTTTCATAGTTTTTTACTCGAACCAATCTAAGTAAATTATAGGCTATCCAAGTCGTCAAAAATATAGCAAACGTTTCTTTAATTGATTTTTTGTCATTTTCCAAGAAAAAGTATATTGCAGCCATGAGTGCAATATGAATAGAACTATAAAAATAGATTCGATAGATTCGTTGTAGCATCATTAGTCGTGCATTGCGCGTCTCAAAAATTGATTAAGGGCATATCCAGCCTTGAATTTTTCGGTTAAAAAATTCAAAAAATTGGGTTCTAAACATTTTTTAGGATCAAATTCGGCTATGAAATAAAATTGTTTATTTTTGATCCATTCACTTTCTTTTGCATAGTCTAGAAAAGGTTCTTGAAGCCTTACAGATTTATCACCATGTACTGTTCCAAACTGTTTTACAAATTCTTTTTCCGTAATGATTTGATTAAATTCATCAAGATTGTAATAAATTTCTTGTCGTATTTTTTTCAAATGTTCGGTAGAAGGACTCCATGCGCCACCAGCTATCATACCTCTTCGGGGATTGATATCTATATAATATCCAGGATGTTCTACATCTTTTTTTGCAATTTTTGAAAACGCAGCCGAACGATTTAATTTATAAGGAGATTTGTCTTTTGAAAATCGAATATCTCTATTAATCCTAAAAATACATTTTTTATACTCTGTATTCAGCTGGCTGTCAAAGGATAATAAATTTTCGAGCAAGTCTTTTGTGAATATTTCAAACGGTTTTTTTACATGTTCTTCATATTCTTTTCGGTGGATATCAAACCAATCTTTATTGTTATTTTTTTCTAAAGCTTCAAAAAAACTAAAAAAATCTTTTGAAAAATAGATCATACGTTCAATATTTAGATTACAAATGTAAAATAAAATGTTGTTTTGGCGCATGATTATTTATCTTCATCAAAATACCTATGCGTCCAAAATCAATGGTATAATTAAAATTTGAATTGGATTTTAGTTCATTCCATGCGGCATACATCGCTTCATTCCATCTAATATCATCCAATACGATACAACTATTTTCAGAAAGAAAAGGAATAATAGTATGGGTATTTTTAATGGTGGATTCATACG
>JBIILY010000173.1:0-3880 GCA_044338225.1 Chitinophagales bacterium | reverse complement strand
AAAAACACCTTGCCCACTTCATTTTCAATATAAAAGTATTAAAATGAATCTGATCGATTTATTTGACAAAAGTACCATCGAAGATATGAAAGAAAAAATAGGCAGTTGCAAATTTTTCTTAAACATTGAGCAGACTCAACAAGAATCTCTTAACTCTTAAAATATGAATTATATGAAATTTCAAATGATCCTCTGCCCTATTGATTTCTCAAAATACAGCGAAAAAATCGTAGAAATGGCCACATCGCTTACTTCTAGCAACACGATACATTTATTTCACTGTCTTGAAATTAATACCATTACCGATCCACAAGGTTTTCCCATGCAGTTGTCCAACGATATGGAACTTTTAAAATCGGACCATAAAGAATATAATGCTTTTAAAGAAAAAATCACTTCTTTATACCCACAATTTAATTTCACGTTTGAATTTGAAAGAACACATTCGGTAAGTGAAAGTATCATAGATTATTCCAAAAAAGTAAAGGCCGACGCTATTGTAATGGGAAGTCATGGAAGAAGTGGACTTGAACGATTCTTGATGGGAAGTGTAGCGGAAAGCGTGATGCGCGAAAGTCATAAATCTGTCATTTTGTGTAAATTTGCTTAAAAACTAATTGCATGTCTGAATCTAGGGTAACTCTTTGCTACCATTGTGGCGATTCATGTACTTCCAAAGATATTATTTTTGATGAAAAATCTTTTTGTTGCGCAGGATGTAAAACGGTATATTCTATTCTACAACAAAATAATATGTGTGCATATTATGACTACAATGAAACGCCTGGTATTTCACAAAAACAAGAAATACGCGAGGGAAAATTTGATTTTCTTGACAATAAAGAAATTATTTCCAAACTCATACAATTTACCGACGGAAAAACCACCAATATTTTATTTTATATTCCTCAAATGCACTGTAGTAGTTGTATATGGATATTAGAAAAATTATATAGCTTTGATGCGGGTATTGTCAATAATAAGGTAAATTTCAACAAAAAAGAATTATTCATCACCTATAAAAATGAGGAAACTACACTTAAAAATATCGTTACAAAATTAGCGTCATTGGGCTATGAACCTTTGATAGATTTAAGAAAAAGTGAGCACGAAGCCAAATCTAATATTGCCAAAACAAGACTTTATAAGTTAGGCATTGCAGGATTTTGTTTTAGCAATATCATGATGCTTAGCTTCCCCGATTATTTAGCCATTTCCAATGAAGTCAATTTTTCATTAGCCAAATGGTTTCAAGGGATATCCATAGGATTGTCTTTGCCCGTATTGTTTTATTCGGGAAATGAATTTTTTGATTCCGCTTACAAAGGCTTGAAAAATAAAATCATAAATATTGATTTTCCAGTAGCATTAGCCGTAGCTATTACATTTATAAGAAGTCTATATGAAATATTAAGTGGCACAGGAAGTGGATATTTGGATAGTATGAGTGGTATAATTTTCTTTTTATTGATAGGACGTTGGCTTCAAGAAAAAACCGAATTTAATATAGCATTTGATCGAGATTTTAAATCTTTTTTTCCAATAGCAATAGATAAAATTACGGATGATAAAATAACGCCAACCCCTGTGGAAGAAATACGACCTGATGATATTTTGCTCATTCACAATCATGAAATCATACCTGTTGACGGCATATTGAGCAAAGGCGACGCTACTTTGGACTATAGTTTTGTAAGTGGCGAAAGCACCTTGGTCAAAGCAAACATAGGCGAAATCATCTATGCTGGAGCCAAACAAATGAGCGGTAACATTGAAATTATAGCCTCAAAAACCATATCTCAAAGTTATTTAAACAATCTTTGGAATCAATTTTAAGACAAAAAAAAGACCTGCTAAAAAGCAGGTCTAATATAATATTAAAAGTAAAATAAATACTTAGAACGTCACCAATGAAGGAGTCACGTTTGTTTGTGTTACTTTTTTGGCCAATGTAAAATTATCCAATAAGTTTTTAATTGGGGCATAATTCAAAAATGCAGCTTTTACCAAATCTTTCAATTCACCATTTCCTTTCATTTTTGTGTATTCACCACTCACTTTATATACCGTTTCGCTGATACCTTTTACAATTACAGGATTGCTATAATATTGCTCTCTCAATTTCAAATCTCTTTGGTCATACTCAACTTTACCTGAATTTGGATCTTCTTTTACAGCTAATTTAGGCGCATTTCTTTTGAATTCTTCAAGCATCATTCTATTTTGTTGCAAGTTTGTAAGCTCCTTGATATTCATATCTACGGCATCGGTCAACTCCGTTTTGCCCATTTCGGTCCATACTTTTTTCGCTTCTAAATAATTCAAAGACAGCATCAATAAAAATGCTTTATATTTCAAATGTAAATCTTTATCATTCAATTTTTTGTATAAATCCGAAGCTAATGCATAATTATTTTCTTTTTCAGCAGCCAAAGCATAAGAATATACATCGTCTGGAGTTCCTTTTGCTATCAATGTATCGGCTATTACATTATAAACGATATTCATTTGCTCTGTTTTACCTGCTTTTTTCAATTCCGCTGCATATTTAGCATAGCCTTCCATGACGCCACCTTGTGCATAAAATTCCATTGCTTTCAAATAATCGCCTTGATTGAAATACAAGTCACCTGCTTTTTTGTATCCTTTTTTCTCTTTCGTCAATACATACGTTTGTGCAGCCAACGCTCTCGTTTCAGCTTTTGTAGAATATAAATCAGCTATCATTACAATACCTTCATTATATCCCGCTTTTTGATAATACTCCAATGCTTTTGGATAATATTCTTTTCCCATATCAAAATATTCATTTCCAATCAATCGATTGGCCTCTACTGGACCTACTGATTTAGAAAGAGATTGGAACGCTTTGGTCATATTCTTTTGCTCCGATTTTGCATCATCAGCTTTAAGTGCATCTTCCAAATAAGCTTCTCCAACTTTTTTGCTTAAATCTTTTTTATTTTCTTTTCCACCTTTTGCATACCATCTAGAAGCCGTTTGCAAGTCGCCTGCGCTATAATAAGCATCTCCAATGATAATAGCTCCTTCTTTGATCATTTTCATATCTTTGAACAATTCATTCGCTTCACGAATTTTATCATTCTTTTTTTGAGTGTTTGTTTCAGCCATTGCTTGTTCGATGAGCTTATTGGCTTTAGCCATTTTTTTCTCGTCTACAATAGGCTCATTTGTAGGCTTTTTGCCTTTTTGAGCTTGCATATCCATATTGATTCCAAATACAAATATGGAAAGGATTATTAACAGTTTTTTCATATTAATCTATTTTGAGGCAAAAATACATTTTTTTTTTAAAATAATACGTTTTTTTTATTGTTTTGGAAAAGAATTAAATTTAGATACTCTATATTTGCCGACTAATTTAAATATAAATGACAATTTTAAAAACCGTAGGATCTTTATTTCTAATTTTTGTATTGGCTATTCTTTTCACAGGTATGATTTTACCGCATAAAGATAAAATTGAATTTTCTAAAGAAGGAAACTTCAACACAGTATGTGTGCTTGAGCAAATTAATGATTTAAATAAATGGGGAAATTGGAGTGTATGGCACAAAATGGACCCTAATATGAAAATAGTATACGGCGATATTACCATGGGAAAAGGCGCTAGCTACTCTTGGGAAGGGAATTCTAAGGTAGGAAAAGGAAATCTTGTCATTACAGAATCCGATTCAAAAAGTGTAGATATTGAAATAGATGTAGAAGGTAATATTGGAAAATCTCATATCGTAGCCGAAAGCAACAAATTGACTTGGTCAATGGATATTACAAAATCGAAAAATAAAATAGCAGCTTTATTTTTGGATGGTTATAAATATACTTTATTCAATTTTATTATGAAAAAAGATTTGACTAC
>JBIILY010000172.1:0-3893 GCA_044338225.1 Chitinophagales bacterium | reverse complement strand
ATCGGGTTAAATGGATTCGCATTAACAACAGTGGTAAGAGAGGCTCCAGGGTTAATTGTCAACATAATTCTATAAGTTCCTGCATTTAAATCTACATTTAAATCAATCTCATTAAGCCCAGCATTAACTACGGTATAGTTTATTCCTTTTATAAAACCACCTGCAGATGTTCTAACTTCTACTCTCGATACCCCTGGAACAGTAAATTCTACTTTTACAGAATGGATTCTAATTCTTGGTTTCAAAACAGTAAAATTCAACCCCTTTGATGTTGTTGCTTCTGCCGTAGCATTAACAACATCTGGCAATCCTTCTGAATCAAATTTTTCATAAGAAGAATTTACATAAAAAGTAGCATTTAGAAAAGGAGGCGTAAATAATTTAAAATCACCTTGATCTACTTTGTTTATTCCAGCTGGATCGGTAAACCAATTCGTCGTAAAACCTGGAACAGAAATTGCTTCTAGAGTAGATGTAAGTTCATTTTGACATACCGTATCGCTTAAAACACTTGGTTTTGGAGGCGTAGTATAATTTTCCATTTCTATTTCGAGGGTATCATTTGATTTGAGTTCATCCGCAGACAAATTAGACCATACTCGAATTGTTTTCTTTCCTGTAATGGATGAAAAATCTATTTTTTGTGTAAAAGAATAAGTTCTTGTAGAATCTTTTTGTAGCAAAGCGAATGTCTCATTTATAGGTGCACCGCCATCTATAGAATAACTCATATTTGGCGCAACTCCATTCAATCCTGAATTTTTTAGTCTAAACCTAACAGGAACTTGAGCCAAAGAACATCCTGATTTAGGAGAGTCTATACTTTGCAATACTAAGTCATATGGTGGTAAATAAACCTCCAAAACATAATCATGTATTTCGCCAGGAATTGTACCAGCATTAACACATGGAGCAATAATTGTTGTTGATTTTAAATATCGAATACGCAAGGGATATTTCCCTATAGGTGCAGAGGCTGGTATTGAGAATGTAAAATTGGTAGGAGAAGCAGGATTAATTGACACTGACGTCAATGTTGGAGAAAGTAAATCTATATTATCAATTCCGTTATTATTTAGATCTAAATAAAATCGTACCGTATTATTTGTAATTGTTGCCGAATTCAAAGAAATGTTTCCTGTAAAAGTTCCACCAGGGATTACCTTTATTGGATCAAATGAATCTCTAAAATTTTGAAAACGCAATGGATTTAATACCATTCCCGTATTGGTTTGTACAATTGAGGTGTTATAATTCCCAAATATAGAAATATTTTCTATGTAATCCAACAAATTGGTAATAGGAACATTATAATAAGGTGGAGGACAAACACATTTATAACTAGGATTAAGTGTATCTAAAAAGACTGGTGTCGTATCAGAAAGTCCAGAGGTTATACAATTTACAATAGCTCTTACATAGGTAGTTCCTGACAATATAGAAGAAGCTTGCTCACCAGTTTGCCCTGTAAGTGTAGTCCATGGCCCCGAAGCAGAAGGAGCCGTTTGCCATGTTCTTGACATATTTTTAGCAATCGTTGCATCATAATTTGTAAAAACAGAATTTGTACCTATACAAAATCCTTTTGTTCCATCAATAATTCCTGGAGTTGGTTTTCCTGTACAATTATTAGACAATTGAATAGTTACCACATGATCTTCAATTTCACCCGCAGTAAAATTAGCAACAGGGCATCCTATAAATGGCATTGGCGTAGTAGCACTATAATATATTACACGCATCAAAACCTCAACTTTTGGATTAGATACGGTCAAAGCCCCACCCGCATTAGAAGGCACAATAAACGTAATTAATTTTTCACCAAAACTAGTATTGGCAGGATATGTACCACTTGAAATCACTTCGGATGGTTCAAAGACTTTATTTGCATTATAATCAATATAAACGGTATAGCCTCTTGCTCTATTTAAAACACCACAAGTATTGTAATCTACCGTAAGTTCATTAAATGAACCTTGATTTAAAACAGCCATAGATCCGTATGGTCTCCAATCGGTATACTTGCCCAAAACACTTGATGGTCCAGCGTTTGATGGAATAGAAGAACAATTTGTTACTCGCTCTATATTATTAATCTTTACTTTTAATATATCTTCTTCAATATCATCTACTACATAGGCAGGAGTACACATACAATATGCAGGTGGCTTCAATGTATCAAAAAACAATGGAGACGATGCCGTTTGTGCAGAATTATTACAAGTTACATTAACCCTAATAAATGTATTGCTAGCAAATGAACCTGTAAAACTAAGGCTATTTGTACCTACATTAGTCCATGGACCAGTAGCAGTAGGAGCCGTTTGCCATTGATAGGCAATACTACTAGCAAAAGAAGCCCCATTTAGAAAATACGTTTTATTTACCCCTGCACAAAATCCAAAATCAGACTCAATATTACCAGGATTAGGCGTACCAGCACATGGAGTAAGTTTTGAAAATTTAATACTTCCAACAAATCCACGTGGGTGTGAACTAGGATTTGAAGCTAGTCCTGAATATCCTTTTAAAAAACCTGTTTGAATTGTTACCGAATCAAATGTATGCAATCCTACATTGGGTGGAGCTACAAATTGTGCAGCACTTTGCTGATTTGTTTCTAGAAAAATAGCAATAGTATCTCCAGCGGGTATATCAATACTAAGATTTGTTGCAAAGGGTTGAACAGAAGTAGACATGCCCGATTTTACTTGCGTTTTGGCTAATATCCATCCCGTCAATGTAGATACAGATGTAATAGCCGAATTTATTGGCGCAACTCTATACCAAACTTTCACTAAAGGATTTACTGCAACATTGTTGGTGGTATGAATACTTGAAATTTCTGAAATTCTAATGGGGGATGTAGACTTATTGCTCACATTAAAAGAAATACCTCCAGAAAACACATCTGTAGCAATGTGCGAAGTAGCTACAACAATCTGAGCGTTGCTTTTAAAATAAGTTCCTAAAATTAAGAATAATAGAAATATGTAGATTTTTCCCATAAGATTAAAATTGGGACAAATATACGGATTTTCAATTTAAAAATTAAATAAATATTTTAACATATTCTTTAAAAAAATTGACTAAAAACGTAGTTTTAACATTATATAATGTTAATCTAATATAGTACAAAATAAAAGGGGAAAAAAAGGGAGAATGATGGGGCTCGAACCCACGACCCTCGGTACCACAAACCGATGCTCTAACCAACTGAGCTACAAACTCCATTTTAAAATTGAAGTGCAAATATATAGCTTTTTTTAAAAATCAAAAGTTTTTTATTATTTATTTTATAAAAACAGCTTCAAAAGCGGTCTCTTTTACCTTTCCTTGAATAGGTGGATTCATCTTGTGTATCTCAATTCTAAGTTGATTATCAGTACCTAACATCGGAAGAATTTCCTCTGAAATAGCCTTTGTGATATATTCAATTAAATTACAAGATTGACTCATAATTTTCAAGACCTTATTATATATAATTTCATAATCCAATGCATCTTTCAGGGCATCACTATCCATTGCTTTAGAAAAGTCCGCTTGCACTTCTATATCTACCACAAACTGCGTAGCTTTATTTTTTTCAAATGCATACACGCCATGACATGCAAAAAACTCCATGCCTTTAATTTTTAAGATTTGAGTATTTTTTTTCAACAGTTAATTTTTTAATTTAAAACAAAACTAATTCATATTTACCAATTGATTGAAAATTTAATCCACAAAAATAACAAAGTTATCCACACTATTTTCAAGCAAAAACACCTTATCCACAACATTTATCTTGAAGTTAATTTCCCTTTAGAAAAATATTAAATTAACTTTGCAGAAAGTATAATATCTAGCTACAAAACAGATGTTTTACGCACACAATACACTCATTTACAAAT
>JBIILY010000171.1:0-3898 GCA_044338225.1 Chitinophagales bacterium | reverse complement strand
TTTTGATTTAGAAATACGTAAAAAAGCGTGCCAAGGCATTGACTATATTACCCACCAAGCGGCTTTGGGGTCGGTGCCTAGATCTATAGCATTTCCCGAAAAAACAAATGAATCGAATGTAACAGGATTTTTGAATATGCTGATAGCGGCAAAAGAAAACAATGTAAAGCGTTTTGTATATGCTAGTTCCAGCTCTGTATACGGCGATGAACCTACTTTGCCCAAAAGAGAAGAGAAAATAGGCAATCCACTTTCTCCTTATGCGGTGAGTAAATATACCAATGAGCTCTATGCTCAAGTTTTTTTCAAAACGTATGGATTGGAAACAATAGGTCTTAGATATTTCAATGTATTTGGTCCCAATCAAGATCCCGAAGGACAATATGCTGCGGTTATTCCTTTATTTATCAACAATATACTACAAAATAAGCCTATTTATATCAATGGCGACGGAAGCAATACAAGAGATTTTACTTTTGTAAATAATGCTGTTCAAGCAAATATTTTGGCATTGACCACTGAGAATGAAGCGGCAAAAGGCGAAATATTCAATGTAGCCGTGGGTGAAAATTTTTCGTTAAATAATTTAACTAATGCCATTCAGGAAATTCTTAATATTAAAGCTGAAATCATTCATCGTGAAGAACGAGCAGGTGATATAAAAAATTCGTTGGCGGATATTTCTAAAATCACCACTTTGTTAAAATACAAACCTTCTCATACTTTTATTGAAGGCTTGAATGAAACGGTAGCGTATTTTAAGAATTTGTAAAAATTACTTCAAAAAATACATTACCCCAATATTTACAGAAAATTGATTTAACAAAATATCATAATTCCCCGTTTTATTAACTTTCAAATTATTAATAGAACCTCTTAAGTCGATAGAACATTCCAATCTATGCCATTTGTGGCTATACCCCATTCCTACCATAGTAGATAATGTCAAAGAATTCATATTGTCTTTTTTAATATCTAAATAAGCACTATTTTGATTATTAGACACATTGCCATCTAGAAAATATCCCAAACTAGGACCCGCTAAAATATTGAAAAAATTATGGTCATTATCATCGCCCATTCTTAGCTTTCCCAATAAATTTAATCCTATAAAATTCGTTGTATTCTTTAATGTTACATTGTTTTTTGATTCTTCAAAACCTTTTGAAGTATATTGAATTTCACTAACCCCAGATATCATTTTTGTAAATCTGTATTCAAAAAATACTGCGGGATTGATAAAAGAAAAGGTATTTGAAACTTCGGTGGGAGGCGTATAATTATAATGCAGGAAATTATAACCTATTCCTTGTCTAATCCCAACGCCATATTTTGAATAAGCGGACGAAGTGCTATCGCTAGCCATTAAATTGAAAGTGATAAAAAGTAGTGATGTAAATAAAATCGTTTTCATTTTCTGTAATTTTAGAAACCAAAAATAATGATTAATTTTAATCTTACCTTTATATTTTTTGATTACAGACAAATATATTGACAATCAAAATTTTACAAGATCTCAATTTCCGTACGTCTATTCTTAGCTTTTCCTTCTGGTGTATCGTTGCTCATAATAGGCTGCGAAGATCCAAATCCTTTTGAAGTCAATCTAGTAGCATCAATGCCCGATTTTACTAAAAATTCTACTACTGATTTCGCTCGATTTTCAGAAAGCAATTTATTGCTGGCTTCAGCGCCTACATTATCGGTATGTCCCGATACTTGAATGCGCATCGTTGGGTTTTGATTGAGCATCGCTACCACTAATTCTAGCTCAGTTTTAGATTCTGGCTTCAACTCAAATTTACCTGTTTCAAAAAAGACATTTCTGAGTTCAAACTTCGTACCAGACTCCAATGGATTCAATGCTATCGTCAAGGTATTAGGCGTATTATCCTTTTTTTGATCAAAGGTATAATTTTCGGAAAAAATAGAAAAACTCTCCTTATTGACCATAAATCCATAAGGAACCCCCAAAGGCAATGTAATCAAAAACTCCCCATTTTTTTCATCGCTACTTACACTTACCACAGATTCGCTCGTTTTAGCATTAAATATTTTGATACTCGCTTTGAGAGGTGCATTGGTTTTCTTGTTAAGCACCACACCTTTTATATACGTTACATTTTCGGGTTTAAATTCTTTGGGTAATGAAAACGAAAACAAATCATAATCTTTTCTATCTTCAATCTCGGCTTGCTTCGCCAAATAGGCTGTAGTTCCCAAGGCATTTACAAATAAGGAAACTTCGTTTCCTGTTGTATTGATAGCTTTGCCTAAATTGATAGGTTTTTGCCATACGCCATCGATGTTTTTTGACATAAAAATATCTTTTCCGCCCAATCCAGGATGCCCATCCGAAGAGAAATACAATGTTTTTCCATCGGGATGGATAAATGGTTTGTCTTCATCCTGTGATGTATTGATTTCGCCACCAATATTGACAGGATCTGAGAAATCGCCTTTTTCTGATATTTTTGAATAATAAATATCCGAACCACCAAAGCCACCTTCACGCTTGCTCACAAAAAACAAAGTTTTGCCATCGCTACTCACACAAGGCTGACTTTCCCAACTTCTAGAATTGATAGGCATTTTCATAGCTCTAGGTTTTCCCCAAACATTGCCTGTTTTTGAAGCAAAATACAAATCGCACGAACCAAAAGACTTGGGACGATCGCACGACGTAAAAAACAAAAATTTACCATTGGAAGAGATGGTATGTGCGCCGTCATTAGCAAAAGAATTGATAGTCAAAACTGTTCCATCATCCAAAATTTCCATTTCATCAATAGGTCTAGCAGGCGACCAAGCGCCGTTATTGTTTACACTCACCCAAATATCCTCGTTTCCATTAGTATTTCGGGTAAAATAAAGATATTTTTCATCTGCGGTAGTTGAAGGAAAATAATCGTCGAATGAAGAATTTACGCCATTTCCCAAATTTTTAAATGCAATAGGATCCACATCAGGTTGCGTTTTTGCAAAAGCAATATTTTTTATCAATCGATTGCAGGCGTTATAATTTGCTTGACTTAGATTTGGGATTTCTAGAAATTGGTTGGCAAATTTTTCGGCATTGTCATAATCCGAAGTCTGAAAATAACAATCAGCCATCAATTTCAATTGCAGCGGATTGTGCGCAGGATTTACACTATATAATTTTTCCAAAACAGGAAGTGCATTAATATAATCGCGACGTCCCATTAGAAATTGGGCTTTCAAGAAATAAGCCGTTTCATAATTTAGATAAGTAGCTATACATTCATCCAATTTTTCCATATATCCTTTTGAATTACGCATCACCAATTGATTATTCGCTTCGGTAATTAGATTTTCTGCTTTTTCATTGTTTTGTGCCGTTAAAGAAATAGAAAACAGACACACGATATACAATATATATTTTTTCAAACTCATTCCATTTATGTTTTAGACAAAAATTCTCTTTTAAACGTTTATTTCTACAAAAAATTATACTTTGGGGCCAAATGCTAAATCACCCGCATCGCCCAATCCTGGCACAATATAGCCTTTTGCGGTTATTTCATCATCGATATCGCCTATCAAAATCATATCTACATCGGCATTTTTAGATAAATAATCCAAGCCTACTACGCTGGCAATAATACCTAAGACATAGATTTTTTTGGGTTCGCCAAATTTTTTCAGCTGCTGTAACGTAGCTACCAAACTAGCACCTGTAGCTATCATAGGATCGCAAAGCACTAAAATTTTACCGTCAAGATTGGGCGAAGCGGCATATTCCAATCGAATCTCAAAATCGCCACTTTTGCTATATTTTCGATATGCAGAAATAAAGGCATTTTCAGCGTGGTCAAAATACTGTAAAAGCCCATAATGCATTGGAATTCCTGCACGTAAAATATCCGCCAATACCAGC